>CAIVBF010000028.1 GCA_903904095.1 uncultured bacterium
CAGTTTTGAAAACTATCCGCAGGAACTTCGTCTGGTCGAAGCCGAAGTGGAAGTAAAAAACAAGATGGTGCCCATGACCTTTATTTCCAACAATTTCACATGGTCTGACATCAACACTATTGTCGGGTAGTGGGAAAATACCGTTCAAAGAAACTTGAGGTGGAGTTAAATCTAAACTAGTACTGACAGTAAAACTATATTCAAAATAATCAGTAGAACAGGACTTAAACATTGAATTACCATCAAGCTTTTTAAGTTGATTAGAAAATTTAACTGAATATTCAGTATTACTGCTCGGGGAACCCAAAGGACTGACGCTCGTTAAAACTAGAGTTTTATTAGAATCAGTAACGTTAACAACAACATCAGTAATATTGCTATTTGGCTTTAAGCAAATGCCTTTACTGCAGGCATCTCCTAAATCTTTTTTAAAAATCCTAATTGCTTCGGGATTTAATTTATTACAATTTGTTTTATTACAAGCACAAACCGCCCCGGATCCATCGGAACAAACTGAATCTAATTTTAATTCCTCTTTAAACGTAATAAGAATAGAGCTATTGCGCGGAACATCTTTTTGCCCATCCGAAGGGTAATATGTTTCAACGCTACAAGCGCCAATTGCTCCAGAGCCTTGATTAGAAAAATTACCATTATTACTGCTGCTAAAATTACCAGTTCCGGTACCAGTAGCTTGTGATATTCTATTGAGCAAAAAAGTAGCGATCCCCCAAGAAGATAGAATAATTACTAGACCGATAATCGCATTGCTAAGAATTTTTTTAGCCTGATTAACTTTTTCTTCTTCACCGCCCGAAGTAAGCCATAAAAAACCAGCGTACATTATTAAAACGAGCGCGATAACTCCTAGAAAACTTAAAATAATCTGGATAAGGCGACCAACAATAACTCTCGGGTCACCCTGACTCAGAGAAATTGTATTACTAACCTGATTGACGCCAAAATCAGCGGCCAAAACCGAATTAGCCGCTACAATAAAAACAAATAGACTTAAAAATACTAAACTTAATTTAATTTTTTTAGACATGTTTCTCAAAACAAAATTCTTTTAAATTACGCTTTATATGGTATAATTTATTATGATATTATTATAACATAAGATTAAAAAAATAAAAATGTCTTTATGACGATTGAAAGGATAATAAAAAAATTTTCTGAGAACCATCCTAACGTAGATACTTCTATCCTGGAAAAAGCTTTTATTTTTGCTAATGATGCCCATATTGGCCAGCTTAGAAAAAACGGCGAGCCCTATATCCAGCACCCCTTACACACCGCTTATACGCTAGCCGAAATCAAAGCCGATTTACCAACCGTTGTTGCCGGTTTATTGCACGACGTTCCGGAAGATACTAACAGAACTTTGGAAGAAATAAAAAATGAATTCGGCGAAGAAGTCTATACGCTTGTTAAAGGAATTACTAAACTCGGAAAAATAAAATATCGCGGAATAGAAAGATATCGGGAAAATTTAAAAAAAATGTTTTTAGCGATGGCTAACGACTTAAGAGTTATTTTTATTAAATTCTGCGACCGTTTAAATAATTTACGAACCTTGGAAAATCTATCTCCTGATAAGCAAAAAAGAATTGCTCAAGAAACTTTAGAAATTTATGCGCCGATAGCCGGTCTTTTAGGTATCGGGCGTTTAAAATGGCAAATGGAAGATATCTGTTTTAAGTTCCTTTACCCCGATGAGTTCCATGACCTGGAATATAAATATGAAGTTGAAAAAAAAGTTGAGCGAAATCAATTTTTTCAAAAAATAAAAAATGAATTAACGCCGAAACTTGATGAAGCGCAGGTTAAATACGATATTGAAGCGCGTTTTAAACATCTTTATAGTATCTAAGA
>CAIVBF010000029.1 GCA_903904095.1 uncultured bacterium
AGGTAATGGAATTTTATAGAAACATTATTTAATTATCCGAACCTTATTCTGCTCAGTCTAATTTTAAAAATTACAGCCTAAATCGCTGTAATTTTTTTGTCTATTTTAGGTAATTATTGACTATTATTAGCGATATATCTTTTTGAAAAGTTTAGTGCTAAACTATAATTATAAAATTACCTTTGATTAAATAACTCTAATACTCAATTATTTATGCTAATTGCTATTACGGGAATTGATGGTAGCGGTAAGAGCACTCAGATAGAATTATTAAAAAAATTTTTAGAAAAAAATAAATATTCAGTAGCAATATCCAAGGCCTATGGAAAGGCTGAGGAGTTTTTTTTAGCCCCATTCTTCCAGTATTGGGATAGCTTGGCGATTACTTTTATTTTTCAAGGACTACATCGCCAGCAGTATATAAGCGCGCTTAAAGAAATTAAGAACGGAAAGATTGTCTTGGCCGATCGCTGGGATGAAACTTTCTTATCGTTTCATAGCCGTTTCGGCTTCTTGGCTAAGCATCAGAAACTTCGGGAGGAGTGGAATAAGCTGGCCTTTGAAAGTCTTATTCCTGATTTAACATTTTTTCTTGACGTCCCTCCTAAAGTAGCTAGTCAGAGATTAATATCGCGGGGTAAGAATTTTTTGGACGAAGGCGATGAAAATTATCAAAAGCAAATAAGGAAATCAATGATAAAATCTTTGGCGGGGCGACCGACGGTATTTATTGACGGGACAAAATCAATAAATGAAATTCATAAGACTATCGTTTCCGAGCTTTCTAAAAAATTAAAGAAGCCTAAAATAAATAAGAACTAATTTATATGAAATCATTGAATCGGGTTGTTTTTCAGGTAACAAAAAAATGTAATTTAGCTTGTGCTCATTGTTTTTTTAATTCTAGTCCGAATGAAACTAAAAAATTAAATTTTAACCAAACCCATAAAGCCTTAATTGATTTAGGGAAACTAGGATTTAAGAATATTGATAAATTCATAATAACCGGCGGCGAACCGACTTTGTGGCCGGACCTATTAAAATTGACTGCCGATATCCGAAAATTTTTCCCTAAGTCTAAAATAAGAATTGATACTAACGGGATTAGTTTTTTAAATAATCCCGACTGGTTTGCTCGGCTAGGAGCCGATATCTATGATATTAGCATTGATCAGTTTCATGATCAGGCCTTAGTTATTAATAAAAAAAGGGCTAATATTTTTGTAGACAAAAACGGGGAATCGCCTCTAGTTGATTTTTTTATAAAGAATAGAGTTAAGTATAAGTTTGCGCTTTCTGTCCGCTGGACCTCTGACTCTAAAGATGAAGATATTTTCAATAAGTTTTTTAAAAAATATAATAAGAAAGTAAACATTGAAAGAAAATTAGTTACCGCGACGGGCCGAGCCGAAAATCTATCTCATGATTCTATTAATTCCGGCTATTTAATTAAAGAGAAACCGGATAACTTTAGTTGCTTGATGGGCGATTCTTTGATTTTAGCGATTAATGGTTTCTGGTATGGCTGTTATCATCCGGTTAGCTTAACTAAGCTTGGTCGGGCCGGTGATCCGGAAATCGTTAAAAGATTCACGGAACTAATCGCCTCGCCTTTGTATAAGAATTTGCCGAAACAGGGATTATTAAAAATTTTAAAAGATATTCAAGCTAAGCATCCGGAACATAAAAAAACGATTGAGAAAATTTTAACAAAAAAATATTGGTATCGGTGCCAGCCCTGCGAAGACTTGTGCCGCGCTAAAATCTTTAAATTATAATAAATAAAATATATGACTAATGCTAATTTAAATTTGAAACCGGTCGGTAAGTATGTTAATGATGATGGTAAAGACGGGGTTAGATATGTTTGGGAAGTAGATGGTCAGCCCGGTCCTTATGTTGAAAGCGGCGCTTTCTATAAACGAACTTATTTAGAATTAAATAAAGCTGACTCCGACATTGCCGCTTACACAACCTCAGTTTCTCTGGGCTGCTTATTAGCTAAAACCGGAAACCAATGCAAATTCTGCGTGACCGGGAATCATATTCCTTATACGAGATTGTTAACGGCCGAAGAAATTATTCTGCAGAATATTTTTATGGTTTTGGATGATAAATCCGCTAATCAGGCGAGTAAGGCCAGGGAATTCGCTTACATGGGTCAAGGCGAGCCGGGTTTTTCTTATGATCAGGTTCGGGAGGCAATAGTCGTGACCGATAAAATTGTCGCTTCCTTAGGATTTGATGTTTATCGCCATATTTTTGCGACGGCCGGCGTCCCACAAGCTATTAGAAGGTTAACTCAAGATGTTGCTAGTGGGTTTTATAAACAAACAAATATTCTTTTACATCTTTCTATTCATTCCGTTATTGATCGCGAAAAATTAATGCCGATTAATTTGCTCTACCCTCTAGAGGAAGTTATTAAAGAATCTGAGGAGTACGCAAAATTAACCGGGAAAAAAGTCGTGGTTAATTTTATGATGCTTAAGGAGGCAAATTTAATGGGCTGCGGGCCTTTTACGAGTACTTCGCCGGAACAAGCGGTAAATTTTACAAAAATATTGAATCCGAAATATCATCGGGTTATTTTATGTGAATATAACGCCGACCCAAGTGTCGGTGACAATAAAGATATAAGCCCTGAAGAACTGGCTGTATTAGAAAATATTTTTTTAGCGACTGGCTTTGAAGTTAAAAAATTTGTCGCTTTCGGCAAAAAGAATAAACTAGCTTGCGGATTATTGGGCGGGAAAGCTACTCCGAATTTAAAGCCGGAGGAGGTTGATTCAGTGTTCAACAAAGCCGTTGATTTAATAAATGAATTTCAGTCGAAAAAATAATATGCCGAAAAAAGTAATTATTACTAATGCCGGTCGGCTACATTTTAATAGTTTGAAAATGAATGCCGAAGGCGGCCGTGGTTGCGGCGGAATCGGCGTTGCTTTAGACGGGCCGGCGATGAAGATTGTCTTTTCTCCAGCCAAAAAAATAATAATTTCCGGCGGTGATGATTATTTAAAAAATAAGATTAAAGGTTTTGCCGAAAATATTTTAAAATATTTAAATACCGATCAAGGTGTTAATATAAAAATTTTAAATTATTTTCCTCATCAGGTCGGTTTAGGTAGCGGGACTCAGTTGGGCTTAAGTATTGGGCAGGGAATATCGGTATTATATAATAAAAAAATAAGTCCTCGCAAAATCGCTGAGATTACCCGACGAGGTGGAGTTTCCGGTATTGGTTACTATTCTTTTCTAAAGGGCGGTTTAATAGTTGATGGTGGCTATAGAATCGGCAAAGATGAAGTTAAAAAAACTTTTGCCGATCATAATTTAACACCTCCGCCATTAACTGGCCAATATAAATTTCCTAATGAGTGGAAAATTATTTTATTAACGCCAAAAAAAACATTGCCAAAAATTTCTAGTATTGACGAGGGTAAGTTTTTTGTTAAGAATACTCCGATACCACTGGAAGAGGTTGGAACTATTTGTACTAATGTCTTAATGGGAATGATTCCGGCTTTGCAGGAAAAAAATTATTTTAAGTTCATGGATTATCTCTCCTTGATTAGCAATATTGGCACGAAGAAAATAGAACTAGAACTAAATAAAGAAAATTTTAATCATTTTAATAATGCTCTTAATTATCTTCTCGCTAATAAACTAGTTAGAAAGAAAGCTAGTAAATATGACTGGCCGCTTAAAAACTTTAATCGCCTGGAAGATAAGTATCCGAAAGATAAAATACCATTTTTAGCGCTCAGCTCTCTCGGCCCGACTTTCTATTCAATCTTACTAGAAGGCTACCATGATTTAGATTTTATAATGAATAACTTAAAAAGAAGCTTGCCTGCGGACTGGACAGCCTGCCTCACTACCGTTAGAAATAAAGCGGCTAAAATAGAAATTTCTTAACTTTTAGCCTATTTTTACGTCATTTTTATTAGATATTGACTTTTTTTATATTGTGTGTTATATTACATAAAGTAGTTTTACAACTTAATAATCAAAATTATATCGTCATGAAAATAAAAGCAGATTTGGCGTATGCTGAGTTGAAACTCAGGGTACAGTACAAAATGGTTTCTTTCACTGATGAACCATATCAGAACTTTCAATTGTTGGACAGAGAAATGAATACAGTGAATTTAGCTAAATGTAGCTTAAACGATCTGGAAGTAGAAACGCGGGGTTCCTCGGCGTATCTAGCTTATTTGCTTCAAACAAATCAAAAAGTTCCTTTCGGAGTTTGTCCGAAAGTAAAAATGTGGTTCAATCAAGCCGGTTGTCAGAGCAGATGTCTGCACGAGGGAGCGCAAATCCCTGTCAGATGCTACGGCTCGCTTGATCGCTGTTCCATTCCGGCCAATAAGCCGAAATGAGTAGAAGATATTTTAGTTTTCGCGTGGTTTCTTAAAAACCGCGCTTTTTTTATAAAAAAATCTTTCGCTTATTTATAGTATTGCTTATTTTATGATAAAATTAAGACATGTCTACTAAAATTAAAAAAAATGAATCCCGAAGAGCAACTAGCGATTTAATTAAGTTGAAAAAAATCACGGAAAATTTTTTTGCCGGTCTTGGCGGTAAGTTGATGGATACTAAGTGTGTTAAAACGCCGACTTACGCCTCACATAACTTAAAAATTTATTGCGTGAATTATTATATAGCTTTTTCTAACGCTAATTTATTTGGTAAGGGTAGTTTTGCCGAAGAAATATATCCGAGATATCGGAAAATGAGAAGTGATTGGCGGCAAGAGCTGAAAAAATCAGGAGTTGAAATGACTAATTTTGCCCTTGGCTTTGTCCCTTTATTAGCCTCGGAAGATAAGACTAGGGCGAATAATTTTAAATACAAAAAAGAACTGATAAAACCCTTGGGAACGGAAATTATCAAGATAAATAATAATAGTCCTGTTTATTATCAGGAAATGGCCAAAAGATTTAAAGTAAAATTTGCTCTCAAAGAAGCTAACGGTTTTTTTATCGGTCCGGAAAGAGGGATGATGTATGTTTTAGAAGCGATAAATTCCGCCCGTCATAAAATTAATTGCTTTATTGATATTGGAGCGGGAACCGGGGAGCTGAGCGCCTATGTCCTAAGAAATTGTCATCCGCAAAAAGTTATCGTAAACGAAATAAGCCCGAAACTTAAGCCGCACTTAAAAAATTATTTAGGAGAAATTAATAAAAATAATAGCGTAAAAATTACGTTTGATTTTAAGAGTTGCGAGGAGATTAGTATCCCTATCAAAACAGATCTAATCAGTGTTGGAGTTTTTTACGGTTTTCAACCCTCTTTACTGAGAAACAAAATCTCAGAAATAACTAAAAGTCTCGGCCGAGACGGCGTATTGCTTATTCAATCGGCAATGCCTGAAACCTTATTTAGCCAGCATATTTTACTAGGGGATTTAAACGGCGTGAATAATTGGCCCTGGTATTCTAAAAAATTTATTTTAACGAATTATTTTTCTAGGGTTGAATCATTTTTTATTGATAATCAATTCATTATTTTAGCTTCGCAGTCGTCCGATTTAATTAATAAAATAATGAAAAAAATAGACAAGAAAACTATCCCTTATAATAATTTCCTTATATAAAAAATCTTTTAAATTTGTTATACTATAAGTAGTTATAAATTTATTTCTTATTTATGAATAAAACATTAGAAGTTTCTATTAGTCCAAAAACTATTAAAACTATTCTTTTGATTGCCTTGGCGGTTTTCTTTATCTGGAAATTATCGGACATTTTTATTTTAATGATTACCGCGATTATGGTCGCCTCCGCCCTGGAACCGGCGGTTAATTGGCTAAATAAAAAATTATCTTTAACTTTATCCGCCGCCATAGTTGTAATCGCTCTTATCCTGCCGCTTGTTTATGTGGTTGGCGCGGTCATTCCTGATTTTATTAGTCAGTTTCCGGAAATATCAAATAGAATAACTAATACCCTTGCTCATTTAGATTTCTTGCCGCCCTTCTTGCGCCAGTTAGATTTTTCGCAGTATTTTCAAAACAGTAGTTCCTATCTTTTAGAATCAACAAAGATAATCAGCAATTTCTTTTTTGAGGCCGTTACTTTTATCTTTTTAGTTTTTTATTTATTAATTGACGGAAAAATTTTATATCGTTTGATTTCCGTTTCAATGTCAAGCAAGAAACGTAAGAATGTTGAAAAGATTTTAGCCGAACTCGGTAGAATTAGCGGTCAGTATATTCGCGGGAACCTTCTAATTTCTTTTATCTGTGCGGCGACAATTTTTATCGGTCTATTCTTTCTAGGAATTCCTTATGCTTTGCCTCTCGCAATTTTCGCTGGCGTTCTAGATTTATTGCCTCTTATTGGGAGTACGATCGGGGCAGTACCGGCCGTTATTCTCGGTTTTACAATTTCGCCTTTAACCGGCTTACTAACGATGGCTTTATTCGGAGTTTATCAGGCAATTGAAAATGATATCCTTGCGCCGAATATTTATAATAAGGTTTTGAATCTATTGCCGTTTTTAAGTTTCGTTTCTGTTATTATCGGCTCAATAATGTTTGGAATCGCCGGCGCTTTTTTAGCCCTGCCGATTGCGGCGGGGGTTCCTACCGTTATCAAGTATTTTGAAGAGGGAGAAAAGATTCTTATTGACAAAAATATTAAAAAATGATAATCTACTTCTGTTAAAATAGAACTTTTAAAAAAGAGACAATAAAACATAATATTCACCAAAAAACAAATCAGACAATGGAAACAAAAGAAGGAATCGGAGTCAGGGAATCTTTGGAGAATACCCTGATTTTTTTACAGGAAAAGCTGTCTAAAATAGGAGAACAGGTGAAATTTACCCTCTCTATAATGGACGAGAATGAGCCCCCTAATCCTCGGGGCTACAAAAAAATTGGTAAAATTTATGCCAAAAAGTTTGACGCCAAAGAATGGCGGGCAAAACTGCGGAATATTATTTCATCCGGCGCTTCCGATGAAAATATCATGACCAGTTTTGGCTCAATAAACCGCGGTGTTGATTGCAATCAGTATCTGATTGCCGTGGTGTATTTCCAAATTAGCGCCAAGCTCAGGGGCGAGATGGAATATATCCGTGAATATAATCATGATCATGATATTGTCATGAAAGAATATGTGGTTATTCAATATCGCATAGACTTCATGGGCCGGAAACATGGGTTTGTAGAAATTTCGGCTACTTGGGAAGATGCCGCCAGGTTATTGGGCATGAGTGCAATGGACTTTGAAAGAGAACCAGAGCATTTTATCAGCGAAAGGATTCTGAAATTTAAGAAATTGGAAAAAGTAAATTTTAAGCCAGTTTCTTTCCCGATTAAATTCTTTCAGACCGAGGCCTAGCCATTCCCGCGCCGCTTCCGTTTAATCGCTTTAGGGCCAGACAATTTGAAAATAATTGTCTGGCCCTTTTTTGACTTTAAGCCCATAATATGGGAAAATTAAAGCATAATATAATAATAAAAATCATATGTCTCTAAAGGACAAAATAGCCGAAATTAAGCAGGCCGATAAAACCGAGATTGATGGTAAAAAGATGAAAGAGGGAAAGGAAACCATTAATGTTATCGGTAGCGAGAAAGAAGCTTTAGCTAATAAAATTAAAGGTTTGAAGGACCTGGTGTCTAAGTTGGAAAATTCCTATTCTGCCGCCAAAACTGGTATTGCTGAATTTAAGGATGCTAAAGGAAAAATTGATGAAATTTTTTCCGATTACGTTGCTCATGTTGAAGAAACCGGCGCTGAACAAAAAATCTCCGGTGTTTCGGAAATCTTAAATAGTGCTGAATTTGCTGGCGATGAAGAAGTTAGGGAATATCACAAAAAGGGAACTAAAAAAATAAAAGGTGATGATAAGACCGGTCAGCTTGGCGATAAGGTTAAAGAAAACGCTCAAGCCAAAAAGGCGATTAAAGAAGCTCTCCCGGATATGAAATTAAATTTCCGCGGCGGCCTTAAAGAAGGCGAGAAGATGAGTCCGCGCGACGCTTCTTTATTAAAACTAAAAGATTATATTAAAGAATTAGAGCAGGAAGAACTGGCCGCGGTGCGCAAAAAAGAAGCGGAAGTAAAAGCGGAATATTTGCCTAGGATCCAAGAAATAGTTAATAGAAATTTAGATCGTATTTTTCCGGAAGGCAATTCTCCCTCAGGTTCTTCTCTAGGCTCCCATCTTAATCTTATCAGTGATGAAATTCTTGAATTTTGCGGTGATGAACTCTGGCCAGAAACAAAAGCGATGGCGATGAAATTAATTCTGGAACAATGCGCGAAAAAAGGAATTAGATCTAACGTTAGTGAAGTAGATGAAAATTTAGAAGCGGAAAAAATGATTTATGATGTTAAGGACTTAAGGAGTAAACACGAAAGCTTATTGAAACTTGATCAAGATCGCAAAAATACTCATGGTCTATTCCAGTATGGGATTAAAAGTGATTTATTAGATAGAATGGGTAACGAAAAAGTATTGATTAGAGATGGGAAGGTCTATCCTAATAGTATTTTAGAGACCATAGAGCGTTTCCGGGTCAAGAACCCTGAAGCTCAGGAAGTTTGTCGTAGTGCTAAAGACAAATTAATGAATCTTTTAACGGCCGCTAAAAAGGAAATTGTCCCCGGCTTTTTAACTGGCGGTCAGACCAGAAAAGACATGAAAGAAGTAACTGACAACTTGCAAGAAGTTATTGAGAAATTGAACAGGGCGAATGTCCCGGAAAATTTTTACGCTAATAATATTTATGGATTTTCTAATTCCTTAGTTAACGCTAAACCCTATCTCCGCGATTCTTATTCGGAAAAATATTCTTGGCATAAAGATTTAAAGTCTAAAGTAGAAAAACAATGGGACGAAGAGTTAGCTAAGCTTAAAGCATTGCAGGACCCTGAAATGCATAATGTAGGCAAATTAAATGATTATATTTACTATCTTCGTTCGGGAAGAGATACTAGCCGAGAAGGCGGTTTTGATGTCCCGGTTTTAATAGTTAATAAGCAATATTACTATAATCAGATTAATGATAAAAAAGAAATTGACTCTTTTTTAGCCAGTATAAGCGGCAAAGCTTTTTCAAAAGATGAGTTAAAAGAAGCCTTTGAAAAGGAAAACGAAGTCCTATCCGCTAAAATAAAAGAATATCCGGATGCGGAAGAAATTTTAAAGCGCTTTAAAATGTTAGAAGCCAGATACGAAGCAAATTTTCTTTATAAAGGCCGTTTGATTGATACAAAAATTAGATCAAAAAATAATCCGAATTATCGTCCGAATGAGAAGAATGAGGTCAACGACGTAAAAAATAAACTATTTTATTTATAAACTTTTTAAATGATTAAATATCAAGGACCTGATTCCGATATCCATGTTATCGTTCGCGCTATTTTAGTTAATGGCGAGAATATTATTCTCTGCCATTCCAAGGGCTCTAAATCTTTTTTCTTGCCCGGCGGCCATCTGGAAGATGGTGAAACCGCTAAGAGTGCTTTATTAAGAGAACTAGCGGAAGAGATTGGCGAAGCTGATTATAAAATAGAATCTTTTGCTGGTGCCTGTGAAAATATTTTTCCAATTCATAACAATGCCTTACAGCACGAAGTTAATCTGGTCTTTGAAGTTACTTATCCCGCTGATTTAGAAATAAGTTCAAGGGAAGAGCACTTGGAATTTATTAAGATTAATAAAAAATATTTAGCGGACTATAATATCTTATCGGCGCCATTTAAAGAAGGGATTATTGAATGGCTTAAAGACGGCCGAACTTTTTTTAAGGAAATTGAATAAAAAATATTAACTTACATATTAAAATATTAAAAAAGACTATCTCCGCGATAGTCTTTTTGTTTATGGGATTTTTATTTCCGATGTTTTAGTTTATATAATTCCTTAGACTTTCTGGTTATAACTAGGATTGTCAGAACAGCGATATAGGAGGAGATAACTGAGTTTGGTATTTTATAATATTCGCCGCAGGCGAAGTCAATAATAAACAAACTAATAATAAGTCCGGACCAGAAAATAACAAAAATTTCGCCGGGGTGGCTCTCTTCATGTTTGTCATACCAGCGCTCAAATTCCTTATTACTGACATAAATCGCGAGAATACCGATATAGATCGTGGAAACGGCGTTTAGAATATCTTCATAGCCATTACCAAAAATTAAATCAGTAATGATCATTAAGAAAAAGATAATTGTCCAGGCGTTGATAAGTTTGCGCCAGAACTTAAAATCGTTTCTAAGCCAGACTTTTTTCATATATTAGATAGATTATTTAGATTACCTTAATCTTATATAATTTCAGAGGATTTATCAAGCTTATTTTTGTTTGAATTTTAGCTGAATTGTCCTAATAAAAAAGCTGAATTCTTCTTTATTTTATTGCTATTTTGTTATAAACTTGATGTATAAGTCTAGAGCTTCTTTCTAATTGTTTAATAATATGCCCCTAAATAACAAAAATTATAAAGCGATTTCTGTTTCTAATCTGACAAAAAAGTTTAACTTTTCGGTTAAGAATCCTAAATTAAGTTGGTATAAGAATCTCGTTTCTTCGGAAAAGAAAGAAATTATCGCCGTAAATAATATTTCTTTTTCTTTAGAACCCGGTGAACGCGTTGCCTTTATCGGACCTAATGGCGCCGGGAAATCAACAACGATAAAAATGCTGACCGGAATTCTATTCCCGAGCTCCGGTAAAATTAATATTCTCGGCCTTGATCCGACCCGTGATCGGAAAAAGTTAGCCTATCAAATCGGTACTGTCTTCGGTCAGCGCTCTCAACTTTTGCCTAATCTGCCTTTAACCGATTCCTTTGAATTTTTTGGCGTAATGTATGATTTAAGCGATTCCGAAATTAAAGAACGCATCACTGAATTAACAACCCTTTTTGATTTAAGCGCTTTTATTGATCAGCCGGTCCGCAAACTTTCCTTGGGACAGAGGATGCGCGCCGAAGTGGCCGTTTCTTTAATTCATAAGCCGAAAATTATTTTGCTTGATGAACCGACAATCGGCCTAGACATTGTTGCGAAAAAAACTTTACGCGATCTATTACTGAAAATTAATGGAGAGGAAGGCGTAACAATTCTTTTGACTTCTCATGATGTCGGCGACATTGAATCGCTCTGTAGCAGAACTATCATTATTAATAATGGCGAGATTATTAAAGATCTGGCGACTGAGGATTTAGCGAAAACTTTTGTTTTTGAAAAATATATTGATCTTGTTCCGACCACAAAATTTTCTGATTTTATTGATTTACCCGCTGGTCTAGAATATTCCGTTAAAACTCCAAATTTAATAACCGTTATCGCCGATATAAATAAAATCAGCGTTCAAAATTCAATCAGAAAATTGCTGGATGCCTATGATGCGGAAGATATTAATGTTTATAATACCGATTTAGAAAGTGTAATTCGCCGAATTTATGAAAAAGGGAATTAGGTTCATATTATGAAAGAACTTCGTCTTGCTAAAAAAATTATTAAAACTTTAGTAAAAGACCGGATCCAGTATCCGGGCCGTCTTTTAGCGGACACCCTAACAACGAGTGGCCGTTGTGTTGTTCTTCTCCTTTTATATTATTATGTCTTTAACTTAAAAGGCGGCTTGATTAATAATACGACTTTTATCGTTGCCGCCTGGAGTATCTTCTTTTATTTTGCCTTCATGAATTTAAATTTGCGCAATATCGCTAGGTTAATTATGGCTGATGTTCAGTCCGGAAATATTGAAGTCTTATTAAATAAACCGATTTCTTATTTATTATATAGAAGCTGGTGGCAAATCGGCGCCGGCCTCTATTCTTTTTTAGTTGTTACTCTTTTAGGTAGTGTTGCCCTTATTTTAATTATTGGAATCCCCAGTACAATGACCATCGCTTTATTTCTGCCGACTGTCTTTTTAACTTTTTTGATGGCCGTAGTTTTATCGTTATTAATTTATATTATTGTCGGCCTCCTATCTTTCTGGATTATTGATATTAACCCGGTTTTTTGGCTAATTGATAAGATGGTGATGATTCTTGGCGGTTCATATTTACCGGTTGCTCTTTTTCCGAATTTTTTATATCAAATTTCTATTTATAGTCCCTTCGGCGCTTCACAGTTTATAACCCACGTTGTTTATGAAAGTTGGCAGATGAACTGGTACTGGCTTATTCTGGTCCAAATATTTTGGATTATAGTTTTAGGGCTGGCTGTCTATTTTATGTTTAGAAGCGTTAAAAAGAAAGTGTCTATTAACGGCGGTTAAATCTATGAATAAGGAAATAAAATTTGCCATGTATGCAATAAAAAAGAATATCCAAAATGGCGCCGAATTGCGCGGCAGTTTTTTGATTAATATTTTTGGCATGGTCATTAATAATGTTGCTTATATTTTCTTGTGGGTTTATTTTATAAAATCAGTTGGCGTTGTCGGCGGCTGGACGGCGGCGGATATTATTGGGCTACAAGCCTTTGTTGCAATTGGCTATGGTTTTGTTTTTTCAACAATGATGGGGATAAGAAAAATACCCGAGTATATAAATTCCGGCTCCTTTGACCGCTTTATCTTGTCGCCTAAAAATTTATTAATCAGAATCGCGACCGCTTCTTTTAATGCTTCCGCGATCGGTGACTTAATTTTTGGCCTTATTTGTTTCGCCGTTTATATTATTTTAATATCGGCTAATTTTTATCAATTTTTAATGATGTTAGTTTTGGTTGTTTTGGCGACTATCGCTAATTTGGCAATTAGTATTATAGTCGGTGCCAGCAGTTTTTTCTTTATGGACCCAGAAGCGATAACTAAAGGTTTCTTTGATTTATTTTTTGCGCCTTCATTATTTCACGGCGGCGCTTTTCAAGGCGCGCTTCGCTTCGTTTTTACTTTTATAATTCCGTCATTAGTTATTGGGACTCTGCCCGTTGAAGCAGTTAGAAATATGTCTCTTGGCAAATTAGCCCTGGTCGCAATACTAGCCTTTGTTTGGTTTTTCATTGCTCTGAGATTTTTCCGTTATGCCGTTAAAAAATATGAAAGTTCTAATTTTATGACTTTCGGTTCCCAATAGCCTTTTAAGAAGAAACTAGCTACAATTAGCGTATTAGTTAATATAAAGCTTAGAAGAGTCAGGTAAAAGCTTAAAAAATTGAAAAAGAAAAAGATGATTGACCCCTTATTAGCTGAAAAAAGCAGCGATGAAGAATTGATCGCCCTGACTTTAAAAGATCAGGATTATTTTGGCGAGATAATTAAACGCTATCAGGTTAAACTTTTTAATTATATTGTCCGTATTTCCGGTTTGGCCGCTGAAGACGCTGAAGATGTTTTGCAGGATATCTTTTTGAAAATTTATCTTAATCTTAACGATTTTGATAAGAGCCAGAAATTTTCTTCTTGGGCTTATGCCATTGCTCATAATCAAGTGATTAGTCAGTTCAGAAAACGTCAGGCTCGTCCCGAGGGGCATGCCGTTAATTTAGAAGACAATGCCGCCAAGAATTTAATGATTGATTTTGATTTATTGAAAGACTTGGATTTGCGTCGGGCGAAAGAATTGATTAATAAAGTTTTGGAAAAAATGGAGCCAAAGTATCGTGAAATTTTAGTCTTAAAATTTTTAACCGAACAGAGCTACCAGGAAATTTCCGATATTATTAAGAAACCCTTGGGCACAGTCGCTTCTTTAATGAATAAAGCTAAGGAAGAATTTCGTCGCGAGGTCGTTAAGCAAAAAATTAATTTTTAAATATATATGGAGGAAATAAAAGAAGAAAAAGATATTTCTAATATTTCTCAGGAAGAAATAAAAAATTCGGAGATTATTTCGGAAGGAGAAATAATTGAAGATAAAAATCTTTCTCAGGAGATATTGAGCAATATTAAAGAACATAAAATCGCCCCTCGTCCGCGATGGCAATTTCTTTTTAGAAATTATTTTCTATGGACAATCGGTTTTTTAGCTTTGTTTTTCGGCGCGGTTTCAATATCGCTCATAATTTTTATGTTGCGCTATAATGAATGGTCTTCTTATAGCCGCTTGGGCGGCGGTCCGCTTGATTTCTTGTTATTAGTTGTGCCGATTTTCTGGATTATTTCTTTGGCCATCTTTGTTATTCTAGTTTATTTTAATTTTAAAAAAACGAAACATGGTTATCGTTTTAAACCACTATTAATTGTTTCCGGGGCAATCGCGATAAGTGTTATTCTTGGTTTTGCTTTTTTCTCGCTAGGTATGGGGCAGAGAATAGACGCCGTTCTCGGTCGTCGCGCTCCTTTGTATGATAGTTTGATAAATCCGGGCATGCGTTTTTGGTCTAATCCTGAAGCTGGCCGTTTATCCGGCCTACTTGTTTATCAAGAATCAGAAGGTAATTTTATTTTAGTGGATAATAATAATATTGAATGGCACGTTAATTATATTGAAAGTAATGATGAAAAGTTGGCGGAAGCGAAAAAGAATGGCATGATTGATGACGAAACTTTGATTATTGCCGCTGGTCAGCCGGTTAGATTTATAGGAGAGATAACGGCCGAAAAAGAATTTAAGGCGAAGGAAATGGTGCCGTTCCATCCCGGCCGTGAATTCTTTTATCGTTTTGAGAAAGGCCATGGCCCTAAACCCGGAAAGAACATGATGCCGAATGGGGCAAAATTCGGCGGAACAATTCCGCCCGATATAAACTCAGTTGATATAATTCCCAGCGATTTGATTCCGCCTGAAGAAGCGACTTCGGCAACGATGACTCCAGCCGGCCGTCTCCGTGTCCCTAAGACTAGCGAAATAATAATGGAGATTAAAAAATAATTTAAAATAACATTAAATAAAAAAACTTTCTTATAATCAAGAAAGTTTTTTTTGAAGAAATATTTTTGACTGACGTATTACAAGGTGAAGACGCGACTTCAGTTTCAAATTAAATAATAAAATCTAAAAACAATTATATGAAAAATAAAAAAATTATTATACCCGCCGTATTATTAGCTTTAACAGCCGCTTCAATTTCGCCTTTTATTTCCGCTCAGGCGGCAACTAACGATACTAATGCGACCGGTACGAGTATGACTCAAAAAATTAAAAATTTCTTTGGGAAAGAAAAACATAATCAAAACGCTAAAAATACAAATAAAACTCCGAAGACCGCCGCTGAACTAGCCGCTCTAAAAACTGCTCGTGATGCTAAAACCGCCGCTGTGACTACCGCTTTGGATAATGGTAATTACGACGCCTGGCTTGCTGCTGTAAGCGCCCTTGAAGTTAATCCGAATGCCAATGTTAATGCGACGACTAAAGCGAATGGGATAACTTCTAAGATTACTCGCGATAATTTCCCGAAATTAGTTGAAGCCTATAATTTAGAAAAGCAGCTTGAGGCTAAGTTAACCGAATTAGGAATTAATAAAGGTAACGGAGGAGAGAGAGGAATGGGCTTAGGTTTAGGAATGGGAATGGGCCAATGGAAATAATCTAAAAATAAAACTACTGATTAGTTTGTAAGTTTAATCCCATATACTAATTAACATATTAATTTAATAAGCCTATGATTAAAGATGAATAAAGATAAGAAAATAAAATAGAAATAGAAAATAGTCTTAAAATTCACCCCGAATTTAAAAAATAGCTTCCTTAGTCAGGAAGCTATTTTTGCGATTATGAAGGGAATGATTTTTTTTGTTGTGCGCTATAAAATCTAACTTCTGAAATAAATTTAAAATAAATCTAAAACTAAAATCAAAAAATAAATTATCATTAGTCCAGATAAAAAGCTGAGCCAGAAAAATAAATTATTGCGCGATTTCGTATTAATTAGAAATTCTTCGGCAACCGGGTATTTAGTATCAACTTGCTGGAACCATTTTTTTTCTAAAACTTGATCGGAGAACCTTTTGCTGTATTTTTTAAAACTAGCAACTAAATTAATATTTTTATTCTTAATAATCTTCGTAAAGACAAAATAGACTAGGCCTAAAACTACCGCTAAATAAATAACTAGGCTTAGGCGGTGCGACCAGCGACGGATAATCTCGGATATTATATTACCGGAAAAATATCCGAGCAGAACGTGAGTTACGGCCCAGAAAATTGCTCCGGCCATGTTCCAGATAAAGAAAGATCCCTGGTTCATCTTGGCTGTCCCGGCGATAAAGGGAATAAAGGCGCGGGTTGCTCCGAAGAATCGGCCCCAGAAGATACTTTTAGCGCCATAGGTAGTAAAAAAATCCTGACCCTTAGTAATGTACTTCTGTTTAATGATATTTCTTTCTTCAATAAATTTCCCGCCGAAGCGTCCGAGCAGATAACCGGAATAGTCGCCGATAATTGCCCCTATCGTGGCGAAGATAATAACGTCATAGACTTTAAAGTAGCCCTGAGCCGCAAAAAAACCGGCTAGATAAATTAAAGTTCCGCCCGGGAAAATACTACCGATAAAAGGGACGCACTCCGCTAATGAAATAAATAAAAATAGCCAGTTGCCTAGCCAGTTGAATCTTGCGACGAGTGAAATAAAAAAGTTAAAGTTATGGTTCATACCATCTCAGTATAGCAAAGAAATAGATCATTAAAAAGCCGTATAATGACTCCGGAAATATGGCTGATATATTAGTTTATTAGTTAAACAGAATAATATCTGATAATCTAATTATTTTTTATGGATTGGTTGCCCTTGATATAAACCATCAAGAGTAGGGTTTAAAATATTATAAGAAAGAACTGGCATAGAACCTTTCTTGCCGTTTTCGTTAAGTTTATTAAACACATCAAATTCCATTCTGGCATCAAAAGCATCTTTCCATTCGCCTATTCCGATATAGGCTAAGTCAGCCAGTTTTTCTTTTGGATTAATTAAATAAGTATTAGCGAATCTTAATTTCTTTATCACTTCCGGCTCTCCTGTTTGTTCCATCTTCCACGATGTTTCTGTTTGCAAATTTATTTCCGCTAATTGTTTTCTGACGGCGTCATCGCTTCCGGTCATATTCATGGCCGCTAAGTAAGAAGCTATGCCCGGTTCTTGGCGATTTTTTATAACCTGATCAATTAATGTCTCTGATTTTTTAGTATAATCCGCTAGTTCTTGCTGATATTCGTTTTTCTTGTCAGTGATTTGCTGCCCGATCATCGTGAAAAGAAAATCTTTCATCTTATCATAGTCTATTTTTTTAGCGTTTTTACCGAATTCATCAAATAAAATAAAATTGATTTTGGTATTAGACTGATAGGAGAGTTGGCCTAATTTTACTACTTCTTGAGCGTCTTGAATCGCTTCATTAGAAAAGACATAGACTCCGTTTCTCGGCATCTTGTCTCTGGTTACTCCCGCCTTCGCGTAAGCACTGATTTTACTAGTTAAATATTCAATTGTTGAACTAAAAGCCTTCTCGTTTTCGTTGCCGTTTAGCGGTATTTCCGCAATTACCTTGGCCGCTTCTTGCGTATTAGTAACTTTGACGGCTGCCCCGGCTTTATTAGAGAAGGGAACAATATCAATCGGAACATTAATATTTAATCCGTTTAATACCTTAACTACGTTTTTTAAAGGTAAATTTTCCGGGTCCGATGACTGACTATTATCCCAGAGAATAGCCGCCCCGGCAAAATCTTTAATATCTGACAAAAGCTCTTTAGCTTTAGTTTCAAACTTAACAAAACGGCATTTTTTAAGAAGTTCTTGACGTTCATTTTCCGGTAAAGCACTCAACTCTTCGGTCGTAAATTTTTGTTTAGTTGCCGGGTTGATTAAGTCTTTTAAGTAAGTAACACCTTCTTCCTTGCCGCCGACCGGATGAACTTTAATAATTTTTTTTTCTTGGATTTCTTTAACCTCTTCCGTTTTAAGTGTTTTAGAATTAAATTTCTGTAAGACGCTCTCACCGATTTTTCCGATCGCCGCCTCTCTCTTTAAGGTCAGACCAAAATTTCCTGCCGCTATTTCTTCCGCTGTTCCGCCTTTTATTTCTTCTTCACTGCTGGAGACAGTCGCTACTAAGTCTTTGTCAATAAATTCTTGAACATTTTCCGGAGTAACTTTTTCTAAAAGTTTATTGAATTGATTAACAAAGGCCGCTTCGTTTACTAGAACTCTTAACCGCCGGCA
>CAIVBF010000030.1 GCA_903904095.1 uncultured bacterium
AATTATAAAATTAATTTAAAAATAATATGGAAAAATCAAGTAAATTAATATTTTTTGGTCTTATCATCGGGCTAAGCCTAATTGCCGCCGCTGCTTTAGTCTCCAAAACTTTTTTAGCGGTGAAAAATCTTGATAATGTTATTTCTGTTTCTGGCTCGGCCAAACAAAAGGTTACCGCTGATTCTGCTCGGTGGACGGGAAATTTCTCTCGCAGCGCCGTTAAAGATAACCTGAAAGATGGTTATGCACAGATGAAGAATGATGAAAATACAGTCAGAGATTTTTTTATTGCCCAGGGCTTTAAAGATAAGTTTGAGATTTCCCCGGTTTTCATGAGTGAAATATACAAAACTGATTCCAACGCTCCTAAAGAATATAATTTAGTTCAGAATATTGA
Source organism: uncultured bacterium (assembly GCA_903904095.1). Classification (GTDB taxonomy): domain Bacteria; phylum Patescibacteriota; class Patescibacteriia; order Patescibacteriales; family UBA12465; genus UBA12465. Next base: position 398 of record CAIVBF010000030.1, read on the forward strand.
GGTTAAGTCTGAAGATGTTAATAAGATGAAAGAATTGGCAAAGAATAGTGAACAATTAGCAGCTAAAGGAATTATATTCTCAACCAATCCAGTTGAATATTACTATTCTAAATTGCCGGATTTAAGAATTTCTTTATTACCAGAAGCGATCAAGGACGCTAAAAAAAGAGCGGAAATAATTGCTCTGAGTAGCGGTAAACTTGTTGATTCGGTTAAATCGGTGACCATGGGTGTTGTACAAGTTATGACTGTCGGTTCCGTTGATGTTTCTGACTATGGGTCCTATGATACTAGCAGTATTGAAAAAGAAGTTATGATTACGGTTAAGACAATTTTTAGTTTAAAATAGACGCAACGGGTTGTTCTTGACTATGATTAATATATGTGTTATTATGTCTCTATTATTAATCAGATTCGAATCTCAATCCTCAAGTCATGAATAAGTCATGAATAAGTGGCCCAAAGAGAAATCGGGTCACTTATTTTTTTTATGACAAAAACATCAACAAACCATGCTGGTTTTGCGAATCTTGGTATTAAAGATTCAATTCTCTCAGTATTACAGAAGATGGGATTAGAAACCCCCACTCCTATTCAAATTAAGGCAATTCCAGTTGCTTTAGAAAATCAAGATTTAATCGGTATCGCCCAAACGGGGACGGGTAAGACTTTTGCGTATGGCATTCCCATGTTGCATATTTTAGCGGAGAAGAAAGGACGTGCTTTAGTCTTATTACCAACCAGGGAATTAGCCGGTCAGGTTGAGGAAAATTTACATCGCCTAGGAAATAGTTTTGGCTTGAGATCAGTTTGCTTAATTGGTGGCGAGCCGATTGGCAAGCAGATGTATGCGCTTCGTAAAAAGCCTCATGTTTTAGTGGCGACACCCGGTCGTTTATTAGATCATCTTAAACGTAAATCTATTAATCTTAACGATATCAGTGTTTTAGTTTTGGACGAAGCGGATATGATGTTTGATCTTGGTTTCGCGCCACAAATTGAGGAGGTCATGAAGCTTACTCCGAAAGGGAGACAGGTTATGTTGTTCTCGGCGACTATGCCTGATTCAATCATGCGTTTAGTTAATAAACACCTTAAACAGCCAGTCCACATTGAAGTCGCTCCCGCCGGCACAACCGCCGAATTGGTTGATCAGGAAATCTATTTAGTTTCCCGCGATGATAAATTAACTTACTTAGAAAAATTATTAGATGAGTACAAAGGTACTGTTTTAGTATTTGTTAGAACTAAACATAGGGCTGCCAATTTAACGGAAAAGTTAAAGAGAGATGATTATCAAGCCGCTGAAATTCATTCTAATTTATCTTTTAATCAAAGAAAGAATGCCTTAGCTGGTTTTAAATCTGGTGCCCACCGTATTTTAGTAGCAACTGATGTAGCGGCGCGCGGGCTTGATATTAATGATATTGAATTAGTAGTAAATTATGATTTACCGGATAATTCCGAAGATTATGTTCACCGTATTGGAAGAACTGCTAGAGCCGGTAAAACAGGGAAGGCTATCTCTTTTGCTGTTCCTTCTCAAAAAATGGAGGTAAAAAAGATTGAGCGTCTAATTAAAAAGGAACTACCGTTTAAAAAGATGGCTCGTTTAGCAACTGAACCGGATAGAGACTATGTTGAAGCTCCGGCTCGTCAGTCATACCCATCTCGCAATCAATCTTCGCCAACTCGTCGAAAGATGCTTACTTACGGTAAGTCTTCTGAACGGACATCTTCGTATAATGATTCTTCAAACAGACAATCCTCACCCCGCGGGTCTTATGGAAAGGGAACTAACCGCGGACGCTTCTCTAATGGTTCAAGAAATCCGAGATATCAATCCAGTCAGTCGGAAGGGATTACGGTTATTAAAGAAAAGAAACAACATGTTTCTACTCAGCCCGACTTCAGTGATTTACCGGACTATTTAAAACCTAAAAAGAATTTTCAGAATTCTGAACCGAGAAAATTTGAACGAACTAATTCTTCCCGACCAGGTTCTTTTAAGACTGGTTCCGCTCGCTCAAGTTCTACTCGTGTCGGCTCGCCGCGATTTGGTTCCGAAAAATTTGTTTTTGGAAAATCCGGTTTTGAGAAAAAAGAATCAAATATCAGTAGGCCAAGTTTTGGTCATCCTAGTTCTAAAAAAGTAAGTTTTGGTAAAGCCAGTCTTGTTAAAAGAAGCTCAAAAAATAGTTCAATAAAACATTATAAATAGGAGAACCGGGGATTTCCCCGGTTCTTTTTTTATTGCTAATAAAGAGCTATAATTGTTTTAGATTTAATATATGGCTAGAATTTATGAGAAATAAAACAATGGATGTGATGCTAGCTTTAGGGATTATCTTTGTGGTGATGGGCCATAACTATCAGCCAGATATTTTAAAGTTACCGGCCTATACTTTTCAAGTCGCTATATTCTTTTTTGTCTCTGGCTATTTTTTTAAGGGGCAAAGCGGTTTAAAAAATAAATTACTGTGGTTAAAAAAGAAGACTATTAATCTTTTGGGGCCTTATTTCATTTATAATATTTTTTTCGCTATTTTAACCACCTATTTAATAAGCCAGGGGGTTTATTTAGGAGAAAAATTTACTTTATATAATTTTTTTATTGTTCCCTTTGTAAATGGTCATCAATATTTTCTTTATTTAGCCGCCTGGTTTGTGCCGCAGCTTTTTTTAATTCATTTGGTTGCTCAGCTTTTAGTTATTAAAGATAAAAAAATTTATTTTTTTATTTTATTTTTTGC
>CAIVBF010000031.1 GCA_903904095.1 uncultured bacterium
GACATGACCTTGGATCAGAAGACCGGCGGTGAGATATTGCGCTTCGGTCTATCGGTTAAAAAATTTAATTTTTTTAATGATTATCTAAAGGAGTACGTGCAGAAGAAGAATAAGAAAAAAATAACTACCAGGCTTTTGCTTCCTAAAGATGAGAGCGGTCTCCACCTGGAGGTAAAAAAGGATGATAAATCGGATTTACGAGAAACCAGATTCTTAGATCCTAATGTCTATAATCCTCAAGGCAATATAGCTATCTGGGGAAACATGGTTTCTTTTATTTCTTGGGATAAAGAGTTCCATATAATTATTGTTAAAGATAAATATTTTGCCGATATGATGAGAATGATATTTAATTCAATATGGGGATAAGTTTATAAAATAACATTTAATTATGTCATTTTAATATCAAAAATTCTCTAAAATTAGGGAATTTTTTGTTATTTAAAATAAATTTAACATTTTCTATTGACAAATACTTTTTAATTTGTTATTATAAAAACATCAAAAAATGAAGTAGTTAAAAAATATTGACTACCTATTTGAGAAAGAACTTTCACAACTCAATATATAAACCAAAGAATTAATAAAAAACTAAAAAATTCTATCATGACAGAAAGAGATTTCCTGCGTTTGTTTTTTGAGCAGATCGCTAATCTGCTTAGAATGGCTTATCCGAAAGAAATAATTGACTTCCTTAGTTCAAAGGAGAAAGAACTATTTGAAGTTGTTAGTAAGATTGAATTTCCTGAAGGGCATATAGCCTTTATCCCGGTAATCCCAGAAAAAACTTTACCTTATCGGGACCAAGCACAATTAGTCTCAGGCATATCCTACTTAAGAAGCACTTTGGATGTAAGAGGCTTACGCCATAATTTATTGGATGCTTTAAATAATACTTATATTCCAACATATTCGCGTGAGCCATACTACATTATTGACGTAGTCTTGGCGGGCGAAAAATCTTTGTCGGGATACGGAAAAGTTAATCATCAAGAAGTGTTTGCGCTTGCTTCTCAAAATCCGGAGCTTCTTAAGTCTAAAAAGAAAATTGCCGCGACGGCCTGCGATTGGGAAGGGATGGAAACCGCCGTGCTAAAATATTCTTCCCTAGAGTCTGGTTACAGCGATTTGTTTATTACCGCCGACTGGGAGAATCTTAGCGCTGGTGTTGAGATCGCTTTTTGCAAAAGCCGATTGATGTAATTTAAATGTTTTCCGCGGGCATACTGCCCTCGGAAAACATGTTTTATCTCTGTTTAATGCTCCTAAAACAATTGCAATGGAAAATAAATTAGAAAAAAAGGAAAAAACTAGTTCCGGAATAATACTTAAAACGGGAATGATACCTAGAATTGGCAGCTGCATTATCGCCGCCACTAATTATATTCTTGTTTGTCGGGAAAAGTTTGTGCGAAATGTTGAGCACGGTAATACATTATCTACACCAGGCTTGAAAATAATGACAATCAGTTTCTGTGAAGAAATTTGGAACAAGATTGAAAAGCCGCAAGAACCAACCGAATTAACATTCTATGACCTGCCCATTAACACTTTATTGAGTCAGGTTATTAATCCCGGTGGCGGACTTGAAAAAATAGCAAGTACTATGAGTGATGTTTGGGCAATGATGAATAAACAGCCTAACGGAGAAGAGGGAAATCTTTTAACTAGTGGCTGGAATATGTTTTTTGTTGAAGGAGTAGAAAGCGAAGACTATAGTCGTCGGGATCTAAAACATTTTCCGATTATATTAGTCTGGCAATCTTATAAGACCGTTGATTATGGCGGTTGGCATATTTTTTCCGATGATTCCTTAAACATTTATTGCTCAGTAGCAACAAGAGTATTTTTAAGATAATTATTTTATTTAACAATAAAAACTACGTGATGGAAAAGTTTAGAATTTTAGTGATTGATGATAAATTGGCTAATTTAGAATCAGCCGAAAATCAGTTTGCTGATAAGAATGTTGAGCTAACAATAGTCTCAACTTACCAAGGCGCTCTCTATTTGATTAAAAATGCCCGTTTCGATATCGTCTTGACCGATTTAATGATGCCGGGCGATGGCGAAGGGATTAGCGGTGATAATCCTGAAATAGGGAAAGAAGTGCCTTATGGGCTGATCCTGTCTATCTTAGCTAAAAACAAGAGTGTAGAAAATGTAGCAATTCTGAGTGATATTAGTCATCACGCCGGACCGATTGCCTGGGCAATGGATAATTTAATGAGGAACGACTCCTTTATCAGGTGTTATGGTAACAAAAATTGGCTAGGTGCCGCCTCCGAGTTTGTGTCAATAATTAAAGTTGATCCTGACGAAAAATTGGTTTTTCATAAACCAACCGTTTTGTTGGCAGGCCACGGTGATGAATTCAAGCGAAATATCCAAAGCAGCATACCAAGCAAGTTCGAAGTAATTTTTATCGAAGAAGAGTCGGACTACGCAGAAACATTCGGTCGATTTATCGATAATAAACCGGAATTTACTTTGATTATCGGTGAAATTTTTCCGGGATTAAGTTCGGGAAGTTTAAGCGCTAAAAAAATCTTTAAAGATTTGCAGGACCTAAAAACACCCGAACAAAAAGTTTTTGCCGCCGGTTTTATGTCAAACAGTCATTCTGATTATATTAGATTACCTTTGGAGATTGATGAAATTTTGGAAAAAGTAGGACTAGTTTGAAAGAGCTCTGAATAAGGCCACGGTTTAGCCTGCTTGCCTGAAATGATATATGGATAAGCTAAAGATTTAAGAGTGAAGACAATTAAATCAAACCCGGTGAAAGATGGTTTAAGTTTTAAGCGAGAATAAAAAAGAAAGGAGGATAAAAACAAGCTTGAAACGAGGTAAATTAAATTTCCTATCCTAACGTGAGGGAGAAAACCTGTTATTTCGTGGCGTCAACACAAAGTTGGCGCCTTTTTTTATCTTTTTGTTGATTTTTTTTGCCTAAATTAGTTTTTTAGGCTATAGTTAAATTATGTTAAATATCGTCAAAAATGAGATTCTCGCCCCATATACAACAATGAAAATCGGTCCGGCGGCCGAATTTTTTACAATAGTTAAGAATAGAAAAGACGTTTTAGAAGCGATTACTTGGGCTAAGGCTAATAAGAAGAAAATAATGATTTTAGGCGGGGGCTCTAATACTTTAGTTACGAAAAAGATTAAGGGTTTGGTAATTAAGAATGAAATTAAAGGTTTGGATATAGTTGAAAAAAATAAAGATTATGCTTTAATTGAAGGAGGTTCCGGGGAAATTTGGTCAAAGTTTGTTAATTTCGCCGTTACTCATGATTTATATGGCGCTGAAAATTTATTTTTAATCCCTGGTACAGTCGGCGCCGCGCCAGTCCAAAATATTGGCGCCTATGGCGTTGAGTTAAAAGATATTTTTTTTCATCTTAAAGCGATTGAATTAAAAACCGGCGCGGAAAAAATATTTTCATTAGTTGACTGCGATTTTTCTTATCGCAGCAGTGCCTTTAAAAAAGAATTAAAAAATCAATATCTTATTCTCTCGGTTACCTTAAAATTATCAAGAACGCCTGACTGGAAATTAGATTACGGATCAATCAAAGAAAATTTAACTCTTAAAGGAATTGTTAAGCCGAACTTAAAGAATATTATTGCTGTTATCCAAGAAATCAGAAATAGTAAATTACCAAATCCGGCTACTCTGCCTAATTCCGGTTCTTTTTTTCAGAATCCGATTATCAGTTCAATAAAATTTAAGAAATTATTAAAAAAATACCCTGATATCCCGAATTGGCCGTCTGGGAAAAATGAAGTAAAATTATCAGCTGGCTGGATGATTGAAAGAGTCGGTTTGAAAGGAAAAAAATTCGGTCCCTTGGGGATGTATGAAAAGCAAGCTTTAGTTCTAGTAAATTATAATAATGCTAGTGCCGGGCAAGTTCTGAATTTTATCAAGAAAGTTAAAGCGGCGGTTTATAAAGAATTTAAAATAACTTTAAAGGAAGAAGTAAATATCTTGTAATATATAATAGTTAATTATTTACGTTTAATCATATGAATTCAGTTGAGTTGCGCCAAAAATATTTAGATTTTTTTGTCTCAAAAAATCATACGCTTATATCAAGCGCCTCATTAATACCGGAAAATGATCCGACGGTTTTGTTCACAACCGCCGGAATGCATCCTTTAGTCCCGTATTTACTGGGTGAGCCGCATCCGGCCGGTAGTCGTTTAACGAGTGCGCAGAAATGTATCAGGACCGGCGATATTGATGAAGTCGGTGATTTAACTCATCATACTTTTTTTGAAATGATGGGGAACTGGTCATTGGGTGATTACTTTAAGAAAGAATCAATTAACTATAGCTGGGAATTTTTAACTGATCCTAAATGGCTCGGTCTTGATAAGAATCGTCTGGCCGTTTCTGTTTTCAAGGGTGATGAAGACGCTCCTTATGACGAAGAAGCGCATGATATCTGGTTATCGCTCGGTGTAAACGAGAAGAGAATCGCTAAATTACCAAAGAAAAATAATTGGTGGGGACCGGCCGGGACTACCGGACCATGCGGCTCTGATACCGAAATTTTTTATTGGGCTGGCGATGTAAATAATATTCCCGAATCTTTTAATGATGACAATGATTCCTGGGTTGAAATCTGGAATAATGTTTTCATGCAATACAATAAAACGATTGAAGGAAAGTTTGAGCCTTTAAAACAAAAGAATGTTGATACCGGTTTAGGCCTTGAAAGAGTTTTGGCGCTTATCAATGGTTTATCGGATAATTATCAGACTGATCTTTTTGAAAATATTATAAAAAAGATAGAGGAATTAAGTGAACATAAATATAATGACAGCCCAGAGATAACTAAAGCGATGCGCATTGTCGCCGATCATCTGAAAGCTGCCGCTTTTATTATTGGTGATGATAGAGGGGTAGCACCTTCAAATACTGATCAGGGCTATATCGTTCGCCGTTTAATTCGCCGAGCTATCCGCTACGGAAAGCAATTAGGAATAATCCGTGACTCCTGGATTACCGGAATCGCCAAGGTTGTTGTTAATGATTATAAAAATGTTTATCGCGAACTGTCTCGTAATCAAGAATTTATTTTTTCTAATTTTGATAAAGAAGAAATAAAGTTTAACTCAACTTTAGAAAAAGGCTTGCTTGAATTTAATAAATTAAAAACAAAGGATCTCTCCGGCCCTGACGCCTTCAATCTCTATCAGAGCTATGGCTTTCCTCTGGAAATAACCGAAGAACTGGCCAAGGAAAATAATATTAAAGTTGACCGGGTTGGATTTTTTGAGGAATTAAAAAAACATCAAGATCTTTCTAGAACCGCCGCCGCCGGTAAGTTTAAGGGCGGTCTAGCTGATTCCGGAGAGGAAACTACTAAGCTTCATACGGCCGCTCACCTAATGATAGCTGCCCTAAGAACAGTTTTAGGTGATTCTGTTGTTCAGCGCGGGGCTAATATTACGTCCGAAAGATTGCGTTTAGACTTTTCTTATCCTGAAAAAATGACCCCAGAGCAGATTAAAAATGTTGAAGATTTAGTTAATGGCGCTATAAGTCAGAATTATCAGGTTGTTTGTGAAGAATTATCGCTTGATGAGGCTAAAAAACGTGGCGCAATGGGTGTTTTTGACTCCAAATATGGGGAAAAAGTTAAGGTTTATACAATCGGTCATTTAGAAGATTCTAATAATATTAATTTCGCTAAAGCCTTCTCTCAGGAGATCTGTGGCGGACCTCATGTCCAAGAAATTGGCAGTTTGGGGCATTTTAAGATTCAAAAAGAGGAAGCGTCCAGTGCCGTTATCCGAATGA
>CAIVBF010000032.1 GCA_903904095.1 uncultured bacterium
AAAAATTTTAGGAATTGATTTAGGGACGACAAACTGTGCCATGGCGATCATGGAGGGTGGCGCTCCGAAAATCATTGAAAACATCGAAGGAAATCGCACAACGCCGTCAATCGTAGCAATTTCTAAAAGTAATGAGCGTTTGGTTGGCGCAGCTGCAAAACGTCAGGCGGTTATTAACCCCGAAAATACTGTTTATGCGGTTAAGCGTTTAATTGGTCGTCATTTTTCTGACGATGAAGTATCGCGAGATTTAAAAACGGCTCCTTATAAAATTGTTCAAGCCGGAGAAGGTGTGAAAGTAAAAATGGGCGATAAAGATTATAGTCCGCAAGAAATTTCGGCGATGATTTTAACTAAATTAAAAGCAGACGCTGAAGTCAAAACCGGTGAAAAAATTACCGAAGCAATTATTACTGTTCCGGCTTATTTCAATGATGCTCAACGCCAGGCGACTAAAGACGCGGGAACGATTGCCGGTTTGGATGTCAAAAGAATTATTAATGAACCTACGGCCGCCGCTTTAGCTTATGGCTTTGATAAAAAGCAGGGCCAGAAAATTGTCGTTTACGATTTAGGCGGCGGAACTTTTGACGTTTCCGTTTTAGATATTTCTGCTGATACCGTTGAAGTAAAATCCACTAACGGTGATACTCATCTAGGCGGTGAAGATTTTGATCAAAGAATTATAAACTGGATTTTAGAAGAATTTAAAAAAGATCAGGGAATTGATTTGTCTAAAGATACCTTAGCTTTACAGAGAATTAAAGAGGCGGCCGAAAAAGCGAAGATTGAATTATCAACTGCGCAAGACTCGGAAATAAATCAGCCTTTTATAACAACTGACGCTAACGGCCCTAAGCATTTAGTAATGAAATTATCTCGGGCGAAAATGGAGAGCCTAGTAATTGATTTAGTCGAAAAAACGATTGAACCATGTAAAAAAGCGCTCGCCGATTCCGGATTTAATTTATCAGAGATCAACGAAGTTTTAATGGTTGGAGGTATGACCAGGATGCCTTTGGTTTTACAAAAAGTTAAAGAATTTTTTGGCAAAGAACCAAACTTAAGCGTAAATCCTGATGAAGTTGTCGCTCTTGGTGCCGCCGTTCAGGCCGGTGTTTTACAAGGGGACGTTAAAGATGTTTTACTTTTAGATGTAACTCCTTTGACTCTTGGTATTGAAACAATGGGCGGCGTAGCCACCCCGTTAATTGAAAGAAATACGACAATTCCAACTTCTAAATCTCAGGTGTTCTCAACTGCCGCTGACGGACAAACAGCCGTAGAAATTCATATTGTTCAGGGCGAACGTCCAATGGCTCACGATAATAAAACTTTAGGTCATTTTACCTTAGACGGCATTCCTTCTGCCCCGCGCGGTATTCCGCAAATTGAAGTTAAATTTGATTTAGACGCGAACGGAATTTTAAATGTTTCAGCAACTGATAAAGCCACTAATAAACAGCAGAAAATCACTATCACCGCTTCTTCTGGTTTATCAAAAGAGGAAATAGAAAAAATGAAGAAAGAGGCTGAGCTTCACGCCGAAGAAGATAAGAAAAAGAAGGAAGCGGCGGAAATAAAAAATCAGTCCGAGGCCGTTATTTTCACTAGCGAAAAAATGATTAAAGAATCCGGTGAAAAAATGAAGGAAGAAGATAAAAAAGAATTAGAAGAAAAGATTGCCGATTTGAAGAAGGCAAAGGATTCTGATAATTTAGAAGAAATGAAGAAAAAACTTGAAGAAGTAAATATGGTTGCTCAGAAAATTGGGGCAGCTATGTATCAATCAGCTCCTGGTGCTCAAGCTGAAGGACAAAATCCTAACGCCGAAGCGGGAACAAAACCAGAAGGCACAAAAGATAATGTTGTTGAAGGCGAAGTTGAAGAAGAAAAAAAATAATTTAGATATTTATAGATCGCCTCTTTTTAGAGGCGATTTATTAAGTAAATAAATGATTAACTATGTCTAAAGATTATTACAATACTCTCGGTGTTTCAAAATCGGCCAGCGCCGATGAAATAAAAACCGCTTTTCGTAAGAAGGCTCATGAGCACCATCCCGATAAAGGCGGAGATGCCGAAAAATTTAAAGAGCTAAACGAAGCTTATCAAGTTCTTGGTGATGCAAAAAAGCGCCAGCAATATGATCAATATGGTTCTGCTTTTCAAAACGGACAAGCTGGAGGGGCTAATTGGGGTGGTTTTGGCGGGCAAGGTGGTGGATTTTCTGGTTTTAATGGCGGGGGGATGGACTTTGAAGATTTAAGCGAAATGTTTGGCGGCTTTGGTGATATCTTTGGCTTTGGCGGCGGCTCACGGGCAAATTCAAAGCGATCGCAACAAGGCCGTGATTTAGAAATGGCCGTTAATATTGATTTTTTAGACGCCGCCTTCGGTATAGAGAAGGAAATTAATTTCACTAAGAATATTGTTTGCGACAAATGCAAGGGAAACGGTTCGGAACCGGGGGCCAAAATAGAAACATGCCATACCTGCGGTGGACAGGGTCAAGTCATGGGAGTACAACGTACTATTTTAGGCAATATCCAAACCAGAACAACTTGTCCTGCCTGTAACGGCGAAGGAAAAATTTATAGCGAAAAATGCTCAAAATGTCACGGTAGCGGTGTCCACCGTGAAGCGACTAAGTTAAAAGTAAAAATTCCAGCCGGTATTAATACGGGCGAATCTATTCGTCTAAGCGGCCAGGGTGAAGCCGGCGAAAAAGGAGCGGCGGCTGGAGACTTATATTTAAGAATAAAAATTAATGATCATAAAAAATTTGTTCGGGATAATTACGATATAAAAACTGAGGAAACTATCAGTATAAAACAGGCGATTTTAGGCGATAAGATTGATATTGAAACTATCCATGGCTCAGTGAAAATGAAGATTCCTGAAGGC
>CAIVBF010000033.1 GCA_903904095.1 uncultured bacterium
AGAAATGGGAAAAAATATTTTTTGCAATTAAAGAGAATGAATTAAATCTTCCGAATAATCTTAGGGTTTATTTATATAAAACAGCTGATTGGCAGGTAGTTTATAGCGATAAAACGGCGGTAATTTATGTGAAGAAATAATATGACTATTGATTTTTGTTTACCGGTTAGAAACGAGGAAAGTATTTTAGAATCTAATCTAGTTAAAATACATGATTTTTTAATTACTCAAAATTATTCTTTCAACTGGCAGATTGTTGTTATCTTAAATAATTGCGACGATAATTCCGAAAAAATTGTCGGCAATTTAGTTTCGGACTATCCAGATAAAATTAAATATTTAAGCGTTAATCCACCAGGTAAGAGCGGCGCTTTAAAACATTATTTTTGTCTTAGCCGGGCGGATATTTTAGTTTTTATGGATATTGATTTAGCCGTTTCTCTAGAAGATTTAGGAGCGCTTATTAGCCCAATACTTAATGATGAGAGCGATTTAGTAATTGGGTCGCGATTATTAAAAAATTCTAAAGTAGAGAGATCTTTTTTCCGATCTTCTAGTTCGTTGATTTATAATTTTTTATCGCGCCAATTTTTAAAACATCAATTTCATGATTTGCAGTGCGGGTTCAAAGCTTTTAAATCAACCGTATTTTTAAAAGTTCAGCCATATCTAAAAGACGATCAATGGTTTTTAGATACGGAATTAGTCATTCTAGCTAATTTTTTCAAATTTAGGATTAAAGAAATACCGGTTAATTGGGCGGAGAATCGCTACGCCAAGAGAACTAGTAAGATTAATCCTTATAAACAATCGCTTATTTTTATTAGAAATTTAATTTCGTTACGCCGGCGTTTAAATAATCTTAAGAAGATTAAAAGACATTCCGATAATGTTTAAGCTCGGCAGAATTGTTATTTTTATTTACTAGGATAATAATTAGATCAAGATAAATTAAATTTAGATTAAGACTGTATTTTCGGGCATAATCTAAAATAGCTATCTTTAACTTTTTAACCTTGAGCGATGATAGCGGGTTTTCATTTAAGCTCTCTTCGGTCTTTAATCTCGTCTTTACTTCAATAAAGATATAATTTTTATTTTTTTCGCATATTATATCTATTTCTTTGTGACCGCTTCTATAATTAGTCGCTAGAATCTTATAACTATTTTCTAATAAGTATTTTTTAGCGGCCGCCTCTCCACGGGCGCCTAAATTATTAGTAGTTTTCATATTTAAAAAATCTCCGCCTTTTTATTCGGGCGGAGATTTATATAATCTTTATTCTAAAATTATTTATGGTAGATATTTTTTTAATTCCCGCTCCTGCTCTAATTGTTTTTTACTAGAACCTATTTTTTTTAAATTTTTTAAAACCGAAAATAACCAAATAACCATAGTTAAAAACCATAATCCGAGCCAAAAACGAGCGGAGAAGAAAGGAATCATTTCATAATTTAAAAATATGAATAATAGGGCCAGAATAGAGTTTCCTAATCCGAAATTATAGAGCCTTTTTAAAAATCCGCGATAAATGCCGCCTTTTTTCTTTAGGATCGCAATTATAATAGTAAAAATTACTAAAGTAAAAAACAGGGCGATAAATGATTTTTGAATAATCGGCATTAAAGGATCAGGGCTTAAATTGAACCAGAAATGCCAAGTTAATAAATTTTTCATATTTAGTCTGATTATATTAATTTATAATTTACTTAAAATTAATCCGTAGTGGTATGGTCCGGCAGAGAACTCCTCTGATATTGAAAGACCGATTTTTAAGACTGTTGATTTTAGATTTTCCGGGTTTACGCGTTGTTCTGGGGCGGGACCGAAAGGCGTGTCGCTGTTGTTCCATTCAATAATCAGTAATTTACCGCCTCTTTTTAGCAGTCTCGTTGCTTCTCTGATTAATTCGCTTTTTTTATTAGATTGATGGAGAACGTTAACTATTAAAGCACTGTCTAGACTATTAGTTTCAATTTTTGTCGCTTTAAATATTTCTAAGTCGCTCCAGACTGTTTCAATCTGCGGTAGGTTTTCTTTACTAGAACGATCTTTAATCTCTTCTAAAGTGGCCTTAAGGATATCAACGGCGTAGACTTTTCCTTGGCGGCCGACTAAACGGGCCAGAGGAAAAACAAAAAATCCAAAATTACCGCAACCTAACTCGGCGACATGCTGTCTTTCCGCTATGCTCATTTTACTTAAAATGGCGCTAATGTCAAATAGGGCACTTTTTTTGATTTCTAACATATAATTTATTTTATTCTACTAGAATTTGCCTAGTAACGCTACTTTCTTTACTGTACTTCTTCTGAGCGTTGATAGTAATAGTATTTAACCCTTTTTTTAAATTAATTGTTTGGGAAAAATTACCATTATTATTATTTAAAATTAATTCCCCGTTTATTTTTACTTCGGCTTCTTTTTCGGTTTGTCCCTTTATTTCTATAGCTGTTTCTTTTGTTAGTAAATTTTTTTCCGGGTAGATGATTGTTAATTTTGGCGCGGAAATAATTTTCTGAAAATAAAACATTAAATAAAGGAAACAAATAATAACGCTTAAAAAAATTAAAATATTACGGATTATTTTAGGAAAAACTAAAAATTTATTTTTTTTTAATATTTTCTGAGAGAAGGGGTTGTCCGATAAGTCATTCTCAGTAATTGTTTCCAATTGCTTGATTAATTCTAAACTA
>CAIVBF010000034.1 GCA_903904095.1 uncultured bacterium
AGGGAAACTTATTATCCTTCAGAAATAAATGTATGGAAATATGGTTTTATCGAAAAAGGCGGAGCTGTTTATAATAGAGAGATAAGATTTGGAGGTATTTTTTATAATCCCAATGTTTGCTCTTCAAATATATTTATGTATTTAGCATGCGCAGTATATTCATTGAATAGTGTTCATAGTAAGTCTAAACAGATGTTAATTTTATACGTTACTTTAGGGTTTTGCATTTATTCATTATTTTTAACAGGCAGTCGGACTTTTATTATTGGTGCAGGTGCGTTCATAGTACTTAAATACGTTAATATTTATCAAATTATAGAAAAGAAAAAAGTTAGCTATAAGCAATTGCTTTTTTTGAGTATAATTATTGGTATGATAGTATTTTTGGTAATTACAAGTATTGATTCAGTCATTGAAGGCTTTTTTTCCCAAACTGGTAGTGCGTCTGAAAAAAACTCAATTATTATAAATTATATAGAATTTATGCTCAATAACGATATTATAACTCTTGTATTTGGGGGGGTACATAAAGTTCAGTTTGATGCTGATTTAGGTAGTATAATAGGTGCTTATGGATTAATTGGACTTGTCGCTGTCGCTGGCGTATATAAAAACTGTATAAAAGAAATCCCGGAAGCAATACCATTTATTATAACAATTATTCTTGCTTCAATAGGCAATACTATTATTTACAATCTTGCTGCTTCATTGCAGGTATTTATTGTTATAGTTGTTATTTCTCAAACAAATAGATTTTATTATTCAACTAAAGGACTTCAGTTTGACTATTAATAAAATAATATGGGTTGGATGTATTGATTTTAGTAAGGCAACTGAAAGGAGTAGTGCTTTAAGCCCGGCAGCAAACGCTTGGCAAATAAATTTCATAAAAGCGCTTTCTAATAATTCAAATTCAGTATATGTGTTTTCACACATACCATATAGTGCATGGCCAAAGGGTCCATTTATAGTCAGAGGGTCGAAAAATTTAGATCAAGATGGGGTGATTACAATAAAAAACCTTTTTTATATAAATCTTCCATTTGTGCGAGATATATATCTTGCTTTATATACTGTAATGCTAATATGTGTTTATGCTATAGATTCAAAATTTCTTTTTACATATAATTATTCATATAAATGTGTTGTGTCTGGACTTTTTTGGAATTTACTTGGGAAAAAATGGGTTTCTGTTTTTGCTGATGGTTTTGTTAAATTCTCTGCCTATAAAACGTTATACCTTTCTTATCACTCATACAACAATTCAAATAATCCAAATAAAATTTTTTTTGATTCAGGTATTGAAAGTTATTTAGATAGGGTCGAAAACCCAACAATTAAAAATATACTATATTCAGGAACAATTTCAACATGGACCGGTATATATGATTTTACTAAGGATTTCTGTAATTGCTCAAAATGCAAAAATTTAGTTCTCGACATATATGGAAAAGGGGATATCTCGCCTATAAAACACTTGATTGATGGTAAACATGTAAGATTTTTTGGCTATGTTAATTATAATACGTTATTAAGTGCTGCATCTTCTGCTTATGCTTTTATTAATCCTCGTCCAGGAAGTACACCAGCAGAGCTTAATAATTATCCCTCAAAAATATCTTTTTATTTAGGTTTCGGCAAACCTATTCTTTCTACTCGTACTTGTAATATATCACCCATTTATGATAAGTTTATTTTGTATTATAACTCAATTAATGAAATCCCTTTTATTCTTGACCTGCATCAAAATTCCTCCTTCAATCATCAAGAATATAGTTCATTTGTTAAATCTAATTCATGGAACAATAAAGTTTCTAATTTTTTAGAAAATGAGCTATGAGTAAATATATCTTTCTGCAAAATATTGTTTCCCCATATAGGGTTTCTTTTTTTAACGAATTAAATGAAACATCATTTGATTTTGAAGTTTTATATATGAGTAAAACGGAGTCTGGTCGTGATTGGGATGTCCCGGAGGATTCTATTAAATTTGATTACTATATAGATCAAGGTTTTTATAAACAAATATTAAGGTTTCATATTCATTTTAATTATAAATTGTTATTAAGGATTATTTTATCAAGTGATAAAGACGTTATACTTGGTGGTAGTTGGAATGATCTTAATGTAATAGCATTAGTTTTATTAAAAAAATATGGCATTTTAAGGAATAGATTGCATTTTTGGTCTGAAGCTAATAATCTTACAATAGGTTCAATTAATGATAATTATTTTAAGGCGATTTTAAGAAGATTTATTTTCAATTCCGCTGATGGTTTTTTTATAATCCCAGGTAGAATGTCAGCTATAACATTTACACATTGGGGGATCATTAATAAAAAGTTTGTTAACTTGCCTAATACAATTAGTGAGGAATTATTTGTTATTACTCACGATGATTTGTTTCTCCGAAGTAAAAATATTTTACCTGTATTTATCATTCCAGCAAGATTACATGAGCAATCTAAAGGGATCATAAACTTTTTTAATTCTATTGGTAAAGAAAATACGCTTAAAGGGATTTTTTTAATTCCTGGTTCTGGACCTGATAAAAAGGCTATTTCTGATTTTATTAAATCAGAAAATCTTACACAAAATATTCAATTATTAGGATTTCGACCATTAAATGAAATGGTTAAGATTTATAAACAGGCAAATATATTTATTTTACCATCTTTTTCTGATCCAAGTCCTTTGTCTTTAGTTGAAGCTTTGTCTATGCATCTTCCATTACTTGTTTCAGAAAGATGTGGTAATCATTATGAAGCAGTTGTCACTGGTGAAAATGGCTATCTTTTTAATCCATCGAAACCGAATACTATTAAAGATGCTTTTGAAGACTTACTTTATCGTCGTTTAGACTGGCAGACTATGGGTGAAAAAAGTTTTCATTTATATAAGCAAATATTTAAAAAAGATATGGTGG
>CAIVBF010000035.1 GCA_903904095.1 uncultured bacterium
CTTAAGTCCGGCCGGTTTTGGTGAATATACAACCATTACAACTTTTTTAGCTTTTTTCGCCGTCATCGCTGATTTGGGCTTAACTTTGGTCACTGCTCAAATGTTATGCGACCCTAGCTACGAAGAAAGTAAGTCTCTAAATAACTTATTCGGTCTGCGTCTAGTTTCAGCCATAGTTTTTATCAGTCTCGCTCCGCTTATTGTTTTATTTTTCCCTTATGGCGCGACCATTAAACTGGGTGTCTTAATCTGCGCGACCGCTTTCTTTTTCCCAGCCTTAAATCAGGTTATTATCGGCCTATTCCAAAAGAAATTAAGCATGGGCCGCGATGTCTTTTCCGAATTAATAAGCCGTTTAGTTTTAATTATCGCTGTTTTCTTGAGTTTACATTTTAAACTAGGCTTAAACGGAATTTTAATCGCTACCGTCGCTAGCGCTGCCATTAATTTTTTACTGCATTATTTATTAGCTTGTAAATTTACAAAAATAAAACCGGAATTTGACTGGCTAATCTGGAAAAAAATTATTAGCCGGTCTTGGCCCTTAGCGATTACAATTATTTTAAATTTAATTTATCTCCGAGCGGATACCTTGATTTTATCAATATTTAAAAGCAGCGCTGAAGTTGGATTATATGGGGCCGCTTATCGTGTCATTGATGTCCTAACAACAATTCCTTTTATGTTCGCCGGAATAATATTGCCGATTTTAACTAGCGCCTGGATTCAAAATAATAAAGAATACTTTAAAAAACTCCTTCAGAAATCCTTTGATTTTATGGCGATTATTGCTATTCCTTTAATTGTCGGTTCACAGCTGTTAGCCGAGCCGGTTATGAAATTCGTGGCGGGATCTGACTTTGCTGCCAGCGGTAATATTTTAAAGTTTTTAATAATTGCCGTAGCCGCTATTTTTTTAGGAACAATGTTTTCTCATGCCGTTATTGCCTTAGATAAACAAAAAAAATTAATTTGGTTTTATGTTTTCACAAGTATTAGCTCTCTAATCGCTTATTTTATTTTAATACCGCGCTACTCCTATTATGGGGCGGCAGCCGTAACAATTTATAGTGAAATAGTAATCGCTTTATTTTCCGGCGTTTGCGTATATAAATATAGTAAATTTAAACCGAATTTTAAAATATTCTTTAAATCAATTGCCGCCTCCGTAATTATGGGACTTTTAATATATCTAATACCAAGTAATTATCAAAATAATTTAAGCGGCCTGCTTTTAATAATCGCCGTGGCGACATTGATTTATTTACTATGCTTATATCTTTTTAAGGCTATTTGTGCTAAAGATATTGAAATGATCTTCAAAAAAGATCAGGGAGAACATGACCAAGTCTATAATCCTGTTTCTAATCTATAATACAGTTAACATTTAATACTATGATATCAATAAAAGATTTTCCGGAAATAATTTACGAAGATAAAGATTGCGTCGTAATTAATAAACCGGCCGGCTTACCGGTTCACGGCGGCGGTAATATAGACGAAATAACTTTGGCTGACTTATTGATTGAAAAATATCCGGAAATAAAAAATGTCGGAGACGACCCAAGCCGTCCTGGTATTGTTCACCGTTTAGATAAAGAGGTTAGCGGCTTAATGGTAATCGCTAAAAACCAAGCAAGCTTTGATAATTTAAAAAAACAATTTAAAAAGAGAGAAATTAATAAGGAATATATCGCCTTAGTTTATGGCAATGTCCAGAACGAAGAAGGTGAAATAAATTTCCCGATTAAACGTGCCAGCACTGGGCACAAAATGGCGGCCATGCCTATTCAGGCCGTTGATTTATTGAGCCGAAAAACCCCAACCACTCGCGACCGAGGTAATATTAGCGGCTCCTTTAAGGCGCGCGAGGCTCTGACAAGCTTTAAAATATTAAGAAATTTTGTTAACTATACATTATTGAGCGTAAAGATTAAAACCGGACGAACCCACCAGATTCGCGTGCATTTTTTTGCTTATGGTTATCCTCTGGTTGGAGACACTCTTTATAATACAAAAAAAACTAGACTAAAAAATGAAAAATTAAAATTAGGCCGCGTCTTTCTAATGGCCTGCCACCTATCATTTAAGGATTTAGAAGGCAATAAAAAAGATTTTAAGATAGAATTAAGCGAGGATTTGAAGAATTTCTTGCCCCGCTGTTAAATTTTGACGTCTCCCTGATTTCCAGAAGAGA
>CAIVBF010000036.1 GCA_903904095.1 uncultured bacterium
AAAAATATTTAAATATAATAAGTAGGCGAATGCTAAGTTCTGTAAAATTAATATCGGTACGCCAATCATAAAGTACCATTTACGAGTTTTATGGTGACAGACGAACATGCCGGCATAAATTCCCAAACTACCGAATGCGGCCGCCATAAAAAATAACATGCCCTCGGAAATGCGCTCTGAACCATGTTTGATTGATTTAACTTTATCAATTAACATAATTATAAAAGAACTAATGTTAATCAGGACAAGAATTAAAACAATTATTAAAAATTTGATATCCATATTTATCCTATATTTTCTAAATGCTAACCGACGAGGAATTACTATTATAGTATAGCAAAAAACAGGTTATAACTGAAATAAAAAAAGTTAATTTGATATTAATATAAACATCCTATAAAATCAAAGTATGTCCATATTATTGCAGGTAAACAATCTTAGCAAAGAATATAGTGGCCAAAAAATATTTTCCGGCCTGTCTTTTACTATTTCTGAAAGACAAAAAGTAGGTATTATCGGACGCAATGGCGCCGGCAAGTCAACTCTTTTTAAAATTATTACCAGCGAAGAAAAAACCGATAGTGGTGAAATAATTATTAACGCCGAGGCTAATATTGGATATCTAAAGCAAAATGATGAATATCTAAAAGATGAAAGCGCGCTTGATTATTTAAAAAGACAAAGTGGTCGCCCCGAATGGCGCGTCTGCCAAGTAGCCAGTAAGTTTGAACTTGATAACGAAAAATTAAAACAAGAAGCAATTAGCCTATCCGGGGGCTGGCGAATGAGACTTAAACTAACGGGCATGTTATTAAAAGATCCGAATCTATTCCTGCTCGATGAGCCGAGCAATTATCTAGATCTTAATACTTTAATTCTCTTAGAAGACTATTTACGGGCTTATCATGGTAGTTTTTTAATTATTTCCCATGACCGTGAATTTCTTAAACGAACCTGCCAGGAGACACTAGAAATTTCTAAAACCGGTTGCTATCATTATCCAGGCAATATTGAAGCCTATTTATTATTTAAAGAACAAAAATTAAAATCTTTAATGAAAGCAAACGCTAGCTTAGAAAGGCAGCAGGAGCACTGGCAAGAATTTGTAGACCGATTTAGATACAAGGCTTCTAAGGCCAAGCAGGCCCAGGCGGTTATCAGAAAAATAAGTAAATTAGAAGAGAAACGAATAACTGTTGAGCACCAAGCTGGAATTACCAGAATTACAATTCCGCCAGTCGCTAAGAAGAATAACTTTGCTCTGAAAATAAATAAGTTAGATATCGGTTATGAAGACAAAACTATTGTCTCCGATATTGATTTTGATTGTCGCTCCGGTGAAAAACTAGCCATCCTCGGTTTAAACGGACAAGGGAAAACAACCTTAATAAAGACTTTAACAGGACGAATACTGCCAATAGCTGGATCATTTAAATTTGCCGCCGAAAGCCGGATAATTTATCACGGACAAGAAGAAATAGAAAAAATGAATGAGCAAGAACAGGCCGGTGATTTCTTGCGGCGCTCAGCTGCCTCGGAAATAAAAACAGAAGCCGTTTTAAAAATGGCCGGTGATTTCCTGTTTAAAGACGAGGAATTAAAAAAACAAATATCCGTTTTATCCGGAGGAGAAAGAGCGCGTTTGCTTCTGGCCGGGTTACTACTTTCTAAACCGGAAATTATAATCCTAGACGAACCGACCTGCCATCTTGATTTTGAAACAACTGAAGCCCTCGCCAACGCCTTGCAAAAATTTAATGGCACAATTATTTTTGCTAGTCATGACCGTACTTTTTCAAGTTTAATTGCGACCGGTATTGTAGAAATTAAAAATGGAGTAGCCAAGAGACGTCATGAAGAATATGGCGAATACGTTATACATCTTGAAAAAGAATTATGGAAAAAAGTTGAAGAAAAAGTTGCTCCGGAAAAAAATAAAATAGAGAACAGGGAGCGCTATCTAGAAAATAAGGCTAGACAAAAGAAAATGCAGTCACTGGAAAATGAATTAGAAAAAATGCAAATTTATAAGAAAGAGCTGATGGAATATTTTCTAGAACATTACGACAATTACCGACCCGAAAAAGTTCAGGACTTAGAAGATGTGACCCGCCGAATTGCCGATAAGGAAGAGCTCTGGTTAATGCTTAATGCTGAGAACGAAAAAGATTTAATAGAATAAAATCTAAAAAGACAGGCTAATTGCCTGTCCTTTTTTGTGCACGGGATGTAGGTGCCGCCCCTACGCTGTCGGTTTTGGAGACCGATGTACTACTGTTATACGAATCCCGCAAAATACTCCATAAAGGAGTATTAGCATTATAACAAAATAAATTTTAAATTCAACTTGGTTAAAGAATACCGATAATCTATTCTTCTTCCCCGCCTTTTTTAATCACCATCTCTTGTCCGCAACAAATTATTGCACCGCCGCCATCACGAACGAACTTAACCTCGTTGCCGCAAACTGGGCAGAAATATATTTTATCAACTCTATTGCTCATACTTTTATTAATTAAATAAATTAAAATTTTAAAT
>CAIVBF010000037.1 GCA_903904095.1 uncultured bacterium
CCAACGTTGCCACTATTTATATAATTATTACCAGCACCCGAACCTGAAATCAATCGCACGGTCTCAATCCCGTTTTCAAATAATTTCATTACGGCCCCATTTGCTCCTGTGGTATAAGGTCCAATATCAAATATAGTTTGCCGTGTTCCTAATACTCCTTGTTTAGTATCAATTCTTAAACCACCCGTTCCAGTCATATCTCCATCTAGTCCACTAATATGTAACCTTCTAGCATCTGGATTCGTCGTCCCAATCCCGACATTACCCGCCTTATCAATAAAAAATTTATCAAAGAAATATGGTGAGGTCGTTGGATCATATGTCTGAAGCCAGAGTAAAAAATTATCCGTTTCGCCGCTAATCGTCTTGCCGTTCATAATACCGTCAATAGCCAGAGCCGCCTTTGAATTTGCGAACAAGAAAAAACTCATCATTATCGTGATGCCGAAAACAAAAACTCCCGACGCTTTAGAGCGCTTAACTTCGTTTTGTTTTTTGCCGATTCGTAAACTCATTTTTAGATTTTATTTCCGCTTGAGAATTAAAATATGTAATAATTATCTCATACTTTAACTACCCGCGCAATGAAATTAATTCCCTATTTTTTATTTTTATTTTGTAATGATAAGAGTTCCGGAAGCTGTCGTATTTTCCCCGCAAACATCACAGTAATAAGTAAAATTTCCCGTTTCACCCGCATGGAATCCGAGTACTTTTGTTTCTCCTTTTTTAGCGACTTGTCTCATATTATAACTCGGAAAAACAATACTATAATCATTATCAACCGCCGTGAAATTTATCATCATGGTGTCCCCCGATTTGCCGATTATTTTTGATGGCGTAAACTTTCCGCCCTCCGCCCTGATATCAAAATTTCTTAAACTGCTAACCGCGCCCGGTGCTGACGGAACAACTAAAGTCGGAACTGCAATTTCTTTTTTTTGTTCAACCGTTAAAGTCTGATCATTCATTGTCGGAACAACAATATTTTTTGGCACTTCTGTTTTAAATTTATCCGGTGAACTTGTACTCTTTGTAACTACTAACGCTTCTTCGGAAATATTATTAACAAGTTCGGGATTATTAACCGGCGTATTTTTTTTAGTCTGATAATCTTTAAAAATCAAAGCCAATAATAAAAGAACGACTAGTGTACCGAATATTATAAATGCTTTTTCCTTATTCATATTTTCTTTAGAAACAATTTAAATAATTTTTATCAACGCTTTGCTATAATGCTTTTAATGTGGGCCCGGCTAGGTAGCATGGCTGTTCTTAACAAACTATCCTTCGGAGTTCAATTCCCCGCGGGTCCACAGGGGCTAGCCGAGTTTGACGGAGAAAAAATAATTTGCTATAATTACTAATGTTAAGAACATCTAAACAAAATGCTATCCTGTAAGGTAATAAATTCCTCCGTAAATCGGGGGTTTTTATTTGCCATTCCTTAATCCCTGACGCAGCGAACCGAAAAGCCGTAAGTATGAACATCCGCATATCTAGTAATGGTTGAATAACCAGAATTCATATATTTGCTGATTGCGTTAGCGCCGCTCGGTGTTGATGACCAGAAATAAGAACTACTGCCAAGACCGGGGAATGTCCCATCGGTATTGCGATAACCCGTTAATTTAGCCGCGAACCCGACTAAATCATCACCAAGTCCAACTCCGCTGCCAACTCCGACGGCCTTTAACGATTTACCGGCTCCATAAGTTCCGCCAGTATCTGTTCCACTATTATCCGCACAACGTTGCCAGCCGGTAACTGACATATTGCAAGCATATTGCGCATTCGGACTAGCAATTACCCCTAAAATAGTCTTTTCTAGTTTGTTATATTCTGTGTCGCTCGGAATATGC
Source organism: uncultured bacterium (assembly GCA_903904095.1). Taxonomy (GTDB): domain Bacteria; phylum Patescibacteriota; class Patescibacteriia; order Patescibacteriales; family UBA12465; genus UBA12465. Next base: position 1,863 of record CAIVBF010000037.1, read on the forward strand.
CAACCGCTCGGACAAATTCCTCTCGCTCCCGAAACCAGTGATCCGCGCATCGCTTCATCCCAATTATATAAACCGCCATTAGCTAAACACTGGGCCGGGTCATTATTGTAGCACCATTTCTGAATTGTATTATCTGTTGTTGTCGGATTAGTTGCGCCCGAAGCTAACATCGTTCCAATATTAATATTTTCCGCCATCCAGCATTGTCCGCCGATTTGAACTGTGCCATAAGTCTGCCCCGCGTCATCGGTCATTAGCCCGCAATTTTTTTGATTTATCCAGCGAACACCGTCGCACAAATATGTCTGATCGGAGGTAGAATTATAGCGCAAGGTGCCGGAATGATTATTATCGCAAGTATCGGCCGTATCCCCAAATTTTAGAGCGCCGGCTACTTCTAATTTAGTAAATGGATTAGTTGTACCAACTCCCGTATTACCACTATTTAAGGCCCAAATATTTCCGCCGACTGTTCCGCCCCATAAAGTTATTGAGCTAGTCGCGTTGCTGATTAATGTTTGAACAAGACCGTAATTAACTAAGGCATAACTATCGGTCGCTAAATATGTGCTCGTAAAATTGTGTCCGGTTTTAGCCGAACCGGCTGGTGCTGCTCCAGCATTGCCGATTGAAAATGAATCATTAGGCGCGCTTGTTCCGATACCGACATTGCCAGTATTTAGATTCCAGAATTGAATTAATTTATCTAAATTACCTACACCCGATCTACCATGTAAGCCAAATCCATGGACACTTTCATTCTCAATTTGAAACAGTGCTTCCGGCGTATTTGTTCCGCCCGAATTAGCTAAACGAAGCATTAATGAAGTCGGTGTGCCACTCGTATTTTTATCAATAGTAAGCATGTAATTAGGCCCCGCAGCGCCAATCCCAATATTACCATTATTAGATAAGACGAGTTGATTAGTATTTTGAGCTGTTGCCGAGTAAGTACTAAAATTTAAGTCAGTTGGAATAAAAGTTCCGGCCGCTCCGTTTTGCTGAGCAATAATTTTTGCGCCATAAGCAAAGGCATTTGAAGTATTGACACCTTGAAAATAAAATACCCCTTGATAATCACCGCTTAAAGTCGTTGTTAAATTTCCGAGCGTATTGTCGTGCGATCTTCTACTAAACCAATAATTTGAATTTCCGGCGGTTGCCGAATAAGTATCCGCATAGATAGCATTATCGCCCGCTGTTTTTACGACATTTAGAGGCCCGGCCGGATTAGTCGTTCCTATACCGACATTACCGTTATTTAAAATTGTTAAACGATCACTTCCCGCCGTTTGAAATTTAATACCGTAACCTTGATTATTTAAAGTAGTGTATCCGTTAGCGCCACTATATAATTGTAAAGTTGCGTAATTAGCCGCGCCGGAACTGCCCGAATAACCAACCCCTGAACCAATAACACTTGTTGGACTAATACCGATATTACCGATTACTCCTAATTTTTCACTCGGCGTAGTTGTGCCGATACCGACATTCCCTGCTCCGGCTGTTCCATTGTAAATGCTGCCGTTTAATGCACCATTCCATAAATTTCCAGCTACTAGAGAGCTGGTCGCATTTAAAATTAATGTTTGAACAAGACCGTAATTAACTAAAGCATAACTATCAGTCGCTAGATATGTACTTGTATAATTATGTCCTGTTTTAGCCGATCCGGCTGGTGCCGCTCCAGAATTGCCGATTGAAAATGTATCATTAGGAGCAGTTGTGCCGATACCGACATTGCCGCTAGTTAATACCGCCAACTTTGAATTAGCTACATATTCGCTAATGCCTCCAGAGGGGTCATAGCCAATACTATACATAGTTCCAGTATAGGGGACTCCGGCGTACCATTCAGCCGCCCCATCTGCTACAGATAATAAAATTCCTCTACCTCTATAATCCGTGTTACTTCTTAATTCCATAGCCGCGACATAACTATCGGCAGAGTTACCCGTATTTCCATTAATGAGTAATTCTGTACGAGCAGCGCCTTCTATCGTCAATTTTCTGCTTGGTGTTGTCGTCCCAATTCCGATGTTGCCAGTATTCAAGATGCTCATTATATTACCAGAACGAATATCGCCAGTTGTATTTGTGTTATAAGCGATTTCAAAGGTGCTTGCTGTATTTCTTCTCCCTATGGTCCAAGTATTAGATGATGTTTCATTGGTAAAATGAAGCATTTCGTCGGTTGAGCCATTTGAAGTAATTTTTATAGTTGAATTATTAGTATTATCTAATTTCGCGACTGTTAACAAATTAATAGGATTCGTCACCCCAATACCGACGTTGCCACTGCCCAATAAAGTCATGGCTGTAGTGAAGTCAGTACCGTTGGCTGGCTCTAAATATAAATTACCTAAATTTGTACCCATGCCGCCTGCTCTAATTCTGGCATTTTTTGTTCCAGTAATACTGAGACCATGATAGAAACCGATAGACGCGCCAGTATCAGATCCTGCGCCGGGGTTCTGTAGATGAATGGCTTCGGCCGGAACATTATTAGCCGCTGCTGTAGTGATATGAAGAATGCTTTGCGGATTGGTATTTCCAATTCCAACATTCCCAGCGCCAGTTGTCCCGTTATAAATACTACCGTTCAAAGTACCATTCCATAAATTTCCGGCTACTAAAGAACTGGTTGCATTACTGATTAATGTCTGAACAAGGCCGTAATTAGCTAAAGCATAACTATCAGTCGCTAAATATGTACTCGTATAATTATGCCCGGTTTTAGCTGATCCGGCTGGCGCCGCTCCGGAGTTGCCGATTGAGAATGTATCATTAGGCACAGTTGTGCCGATACCAACATTTCCACTGCCTAATAAAGTCATGGTAGTAACACCGCCCGGAGTTAAAGTTATTTTATTGCCCACTGAAGAATAATTAGTTCTGATATCTAAAGAATTATTGGACGCTGAGGTAAAGGATATATCCGCAGTTTGAACATCTCCTGAACCACCATTAGGGGTATCAAACTTAATAACTGCTGCCGCGTCTGTTGAAGTTGCCGACATGACATGAAGTTGCGCAACGGGATTCGTCGTTCCAATTCCGATATTGCCACTTGCCGTATTAATAACCATCTTCGGAGAAAGAGTTGGGTTAGCATCTGTCGTTAAATTAGAAACAGCGCCACCAAATTCAATCTGGTCTCCAGTAGTTAAACCAAAATAAGAAAGATATTTATTAGCACTAGTATAATCACGAACCCAGTTAGTGCCATTATTGTGCATACCCCAGGATATATAATGGCTACCCGAAGAGGTTTGTGATAATTTAGCATAATTTCCCCAAGCTATTTGATAACCGGAGCCCCAAGTACCGCTCCCAACAATAGACATGGCCGGCATAGTTAAGGATGTCCCCGTTGCATTAATATCTAATTTAGCTAATGGATTAGTCGTTCCGATGCCGACGTTGCCGCCGCCTCCGGTGGTCATAAAAGTAAAATTACCATTAGCCGTGGAGCCAACAGTAGTTTGAAAATTCATGTTGCCATTAGAGGAATTATATAATTCAATTGAATTGTTATGACTAGCATCAGAATAGTAACCAATCTTGTCATTAGTCGCCCCTAAACTTAATTTGTATTGTGGATTCGTCACTCCAATCCCGACATTACCGGTATTATTACTCCAGATATTGGCCGTTGAAGTTCCGTTCCATAAACTGCTGGTTGAAAACTGTGAAATAATGGTCGCACTTGTACTAGCTAAAGCCGAATCTAAATAACCCTTATTAATAACATCCTCTGATTGCGTAATCGTGGCCGTTCGCATTTTAATTAAACCCGTAGTATCTAAACTTGCTTGCGGATTAGTTGTTCCAATTCCGACGGAGCCGGCGGCATTAATACGCATTACTTCAACGGGGGTAGTGGCATGAGTTAAAAATCTTATACCATTTACAGACTGGGACCCTATTTCCATTCCCAGAAATGCTGTTCCTGACGTTCTAGCTAAACGCATATAGCCAGAGGCATTACCAGATGTATTATTTAACTGTAAATTATAACCAGAATAACCAACATTGTTAGTAGCATCAGCAAGAACATTGTATCCAATATTAGTATTAGTATTAACAGTCCCTAAATTTAAATCTAATTTAAATTGAGGATTAGTTGTTCCGATTCCTAAGTTAGATGGAAAACTATAATTACCGCCACCGGAAGCCGATCCAAAACTGCTTCCCGACCCGCCCATGACGTTTGCCGCATCAATAAATCCCGTAAAAGCACCACCAGAAAAATTAGTCGCATAGATTGGACCGTTAACATATAGACCGGAAGCTGGAGTTGAAGTTCCGATTCCTAAAGGACCGGTCATCGTCGCGCCGCCTGATTTATTTAAAAAATCTGAAGCGAGATTATTCCATTCCGCCGCTGTTAAAGTTCCGTTGTAAGCCTTGGAATAAGAGTTAAGATAAGCTGAAGCGTTTTTAACACTGCCTAAAAATAAAAAAGACCCGCTTAATAGTAAAACGGCTATAATAATTTTAAATTTCCCCGATCTAAATTCTAACATTATTCGGACAATAAAATTTTATTTTTTGACTACACTTTCTTATTTAAAATTATAGCATTTTTTATATTTTCCGCCAAGGGTTTTTAGACCTTTTTTATTTTTATTTTAAACCCTATAATAACTTATCCGGAAATAAATAAATATCTGCTTTCTTAACTAGTTTTTTACAGAAAACAATATAGGCCGCCGCTTCCTTTAGAGATGTAGTTGTCCCGCCGTCATATAGATCCCTGTTTCGTTTAGCCCTCATTTTACCGGCAATATCTTCAATTTCTTGATCTTCTAAAAATTCAGCTAACATAGCGATAAGCTCAATATGGTGGCCGGCCCTGGATTTAACCCGCAAATTATTTTTTGCTGCTACCGCCATAGCAATTTTAATTATGATATTATAGCAAGCATAAAAAACCAGTTCCGGTGCTCCAGCCGAAATCGCTAAACGTAAATCCTTTAGCGCTGCCTGGTAATACCTGTTTATTTGATCTGGGGAATAATTAAATTTTTCAAACATATCTTAAATAATTTTTATAGTTTTATCGGAAAAAATATTTTTTAAAAAGAAGTCATTTTTTTTCATTTTTTGAGAGAATTCTTTGCTGGAGAAATCAATAATATTAATTTCGCGATGCCAGCGTTTTTCCAAAACAGAAAGCGCCCGGCTAATTTGGATATGATCTTGGCTGCCAATAACCAATAAATCAATATCGCTAGCTTCTTCAAAATTTCCTTTGGCATAAGAACCGAAAATATAAGCGTCGCTTAAACCGGGCACCTCCTTTAAAGCTAATTTTAAAGACTTAACTACTCCGAACTTTGCTTCATAAATATTTTGATATTCTTTCAAAAGAGG
>CAIVBF010000038.1 GCA_903904095.1 uncultured bacterium
GCTATTATTTTTTAAAGAATAACACTATTGTTCGTTGCGATCGTTTCCGGTAAACGATATTTTAAGTTAATCTCCTTGCTTAGCCCCGGTTCAATTTCTAAAAAGAAACCGAAAACTGTTTTATTTAATTTTTCATCATTTAAAATTGATAAATCAGATGTCTTCTCGTCTAAGCCGTTTAGAGAAATAAATTCCGATCCAAATGGCGCATAAACTCTAGTGTAACTGCGATAACGAGTTGTTCGCCAATTAAAATCACCGTTATGCTTATAATTTAAAACAAGACTGGAGATAAGGTTCGTGTTCTTGTCATACTTTAAATTATAAGTTATGTCTTTTTGCATTACGGCGTCGCTCTTAAAAGCCGCTAAATTAGCATCAATAACCATTAGATAATCATTATTACCATTATATTTAACGACTTCCCCGCTCGCCTTTAAACTTTGAATTAATGTTTCTTTATCGGAATTGGCAAAGTATAACTGAATATTTTTAGCGGCAATATCTTTCTGTAAACTACTTAGAATCTCGTTTAAACGATTGGTCGGCAAGCTGAATAAACGCGTTTTCAATTCACTAATTAAATCATTAATAATGTTTTTTCTGTCCCAAGAAGAAATATCCTTTTCTTTATAGGCGACTTCAACATTATATTGCAATAAAGTCTGCAGATTATTTTCGTTATAAGTTTCACCATTAACGGTAATCGGACCAGTAATGTGAAGTAAATTAGAAATTAAATTAGGAGTAATCCCAATTACGCCGGAAAAGTTTTCTTTTTCTTCGCCGATTGCCGTTTTCTCGCCATTATATATTTCAATCATTTTTTCCGATGCCTGTGGCCAGTCCGGTGACCAATTAGAGTCTCTAAAATACCAATTGCTAACTTTTAAGTATTTACTTATCGGATCGGGAGCGGAATAAGTCCATTTTCCAACGGCCGGCATATCAAGATGATAACTATCGTAAGTCTTTAAAGATGATATTTCGCCGTTTTGACTCGTTAAAAGACCGTAAACACCAATAAACCCGCCGCTTGGCCTTAATTCATCATTATTCTGCAGTATAATTAGAAAATGATTCTGCTCCGGATAACCGCCAAGAATTGGTAATATTTTTGTTAAAGGAATTACTTGGTCTAGAATATCGGAAGCCTGAACAAGTTCTGTTTTAATATCAGAAATCTTTTTGTAGACCGGCCATAGAATTCCGATTTTATGAATTTTTTCAATATTCAATTGGGCTAAAGTTAAATTAGCTTTTAAACCATTTAATTCCGGACCCGACTCATAAACTAACTTTAAAAAATTATTTTTATCAGTCGGCGAAAGATCATTAAAATTATTACTGCTAACACTGGTACGAATTTTATCAATTTCCCAGACCAGAGAAATCCCTTTAGATAAAGATCGGCTTAAAATTTCCGCCGTACTGACTAAATAATCTAAATCATTAACTTGATTTCTTAGAAAACCTAAGTTAGCGAGGGTTTTATTACTTCTAGTTTCTTCTATATTAGATAAAGATTTTTGGAATTTTTCTTCTGCTGATTGTGATTTATTTAAGGCCTCTTCCCAGTTTCTATTTTTAACGGCATTAACCGCAATTGTTATGTCATCTCGTCC
>CAIVBF010000039.1 GCA_903904095.1 uncultured bacterium
TAACAAAAATAACAAACAGGGTTTTACCCTTATTGAGTTATTGGTAGTAATCGCGATTATCGGATTATTATCAACTCTTTCTATTCTTGCTCTTAATACAGCGAGAGCGCGTGCCCGTGATGTTAAGCGTGTGGCTGATGTCAAACAAATTCAAACGGCCCTAGAAATGTACTATAATGAATTTGGACAATATCCAGCCGCTGTTACTCCCGGATCAACAATCGGAACCGGTACGAATATTTATTTAAAAATTGTTCCTAAACCACCAATCCCAACTGATAATGCTAGTTTCTGCTCAACTGCTCCAACCCAGTACACTTACGCTGTTTTCAATGTTGCCGGTGCCGGAACTTACAGTTTGCAATATTGTTTAGGGGCCACCGTTAATGAAATTCCCGCCGGATTAAATACGGCTAGTGATGCGGGTATCAGATAATTGAATTTATTAAAAAATAAAAAATCCGTTGAAAAGCGGATTTTTTGTTTTGGAGAAAGAGCCGGATATTTTATTTAAAAGTGTTTGTTAATATTTATTTTTTTTGCTATAATAAAATTAAGCTTAAATTTATTTATTCTAATTTAATCAAAGGAGGGCGCACTATGAAGCAAAAAAACAACAAACAAGGATTTACTCTTATTGAGTTACTGGTCGTTATTGCCATTATCGGATTGTTATCAACTCTTTCAATTCTAGCCCTTAATACGGCGAGAGCGCGGGCCCGTGATGTTAAACGTGTGGCCGATGTTAAACAAATTCAAACTGCTTTAGAGATGTACTATAATGAATTCGGTCAGTATCCGGCAGCGGTTACTCCGGGAACGCCAATCGGAACCGGTACAAATGTTTATTTAAAAATTACGCCTAAGCCGCCAATCCCAACTGATAATGCCTCAGCTTGTCCAGTTGCCCCGACCGTATATACTTATTCGGTGACTAATGTCGCCGGCGACGGTTCTTATACTTTACAGTATTGTTTAGGAGCGACCGTTAATGAAATTCCCGCCGGCTTAAATACAGCCAGTGATGCGGGCATCAGATAATTTTTTAAAAGGATAAAAGGCCTGATTATTTCAGGTCTTTTTGTTTTACGCTTTTATTTAATTAGACAGACTCCGTGTTTGCATTTAGTGTGTCTATTATTTTATTAACTATGTTTGCGGTAATTTTATGATATAATAAAAACATGAAATTATTTTATTTAAGCGATTCAGCAGAGGATCAAAAAACATTAACTGATTTTATCAAACAATACTCGTCCGAAGGCGGAGCGGAGTTTTTGCAATCTTATGAATGGGGCAATCTTTTAAAGACTGGCGGCGAAGAGATTATTCGCGTCGGAGTTAAAGAAGATGATGATATTTTATTAATTGCTACGCTCGTTAAAAAAATAATTTTTCAAGGATTTTTTTATTTATATTCACCGCGCGGGCCGATCGGCGATATTAAGGCGATAGAATTTTTATTTACGGAACTTAAGAAAATAAATCCTAAGGCGATTTTTTTAAGATTTGAGCCCTTGTCATTATTTTCAGCGGAGTTATTCAATTCTAGAAATACTTTCAAAAAAACGATTGATTTGCAGCCGGCCAAAACTTTAATTCTAGATCTAAATTATAGCGAAGAAGAACTTTTAAGCTCAATGCATCAAAAGACGCGCTACAATATTCGTTTAGCTCAGAAGAAGGGGATTACTATTAAAGAGGGCGGGCGGGGCGATTTAAAAGAATTCTGGCGCTTGCTTAAGACAACGGGCGAGCGGGATAATTTTCGCCTTCATTCTTTTTCGCATTATGAGAAATTATTAAAAATTAATGAAACGACGCCGGGATTTATTAAATTATTTCTGGCCTCTTACGAAGGAAAAAATATCGCCGGCGGCCTTTTTTCATATTACGGCGACAAGGTTACTTACTTGCACGGCGCTTCGGATAATGAGTTTCGTAATTTAATGGCGCCATATCTTTTACAGTTTTCTTTAATTAAAAAAGCGCAGGCGGAAAATTACTTATATTATGATTTTTACGGAATTGACGAGAAGAAATGGCCGGGCGTAACGCGTTTTAAATTAGGCTATGGCGGGCGAGTTTTTAAATATTTAGGGACGCACGATTTTATTCTTAGGCCCGGTATCTATAAGCTTTATGAATTAATTAGAAAATTAAGAAGACTTATTTAAAAATATGTTAGAAATAAATAATACCGGCAAGCAAAAACTAAATTTAAAAAAATTAAACGAGTTAACGGATAGTTTTTTAAAGCTTTATAAGCGTAAAAATTATTCGGTTTCTTTAGCGCTTATCGGCGGCGCGAAGATGCGCCGTCTTAATAATGATTATCGGGGAATTGATAAGACGACTGATGTTCTGTCTTTTGCCGGCGATCAGGTTTTTGACGGAAATGATAAAAATAAATATCTCGGAGAAGTTATTATGAATTTTGCGGAGATTAAAAAGGTTAATAAGTATTTAGATATTTTTGCCAAAGCGCCTAAGCCAGATTATCTTTTTTATTTTATTTTTATACACGGGCTTTTACACTTAGTCGGCTATGATGATGTAACTGAGAAGGGCCGGCTAGAAATGATTAGAAGGGGGAAGGATTTTTTACAAAAGAATGGTATAATATAAATATATATTTCATAGGATATAAAAATATCTGTAACAACTTTTTAATGAATAGTTCAATAAACAAAAAAAATAGTATCATCTTTACCATATTTTGTATGGTGTTTTTGGTGTTTGCTTTTTTGAGTGTTAGGCCGGCTAGCGCAGCGACTTCTACGGTTCGGGGTTCAGCTTGGATGGGTGGGGTTTATCAATATGTTTATTTTGATTGTTTAGATGATGTTAGCGGCGACAGACTTGATGTTTTAGGTAATTTAGCCGGAAGTGGAATTTACTTGCCGCCGGAAGACGTTTTTCATTTTTTTGCAACGCCATGCTTTGGTTTTACTCACCATGTTTCCATTGATTCTAGTAACCGTTTTTCTGGTTCGGCCTGGAATTATAAACTTGATTTAATTACTTTTGATGCAACGACAACGCCGCCGGACGCCTACGCTTTTAACGGACCGGCCTACGGGAATTGCCCGACCTGTACTTTAGGGAATAATTGTTTGGCCTGCTATAACCCGGCTACACAAAAAGTTTATGGCTACATGAGAGTAATTAGCGATGGGACTTGGATAAAATTAAATAGTACTTCAACAATCCCGGTCGCTTTGCAGGATTGGGACTTAAATAATTCGGTTTTGGCAGGGCATAATATCTTACAGGGTGATTTTATCGGGACGGCGGGGAGCAATCTTGGAGATTTAAGTTTTAACTGCGAAAGTGAAGGCGGTAGTAGCGGCAATTGCGCGGCTCGCAGTTATAAGGCCTATATTTCTAATTTGCAAATCGGTCATTTAACGGCGCCAAACTGGGATGTTTATCAGGCTTGCCATGGGTCGGCGCGCGGCGCGATTTTAAGATGGTATAAAAAAAGCGGACAACAAACAGCCTATGAAGTTGTTGTTAATGATGTAAATTCCTTTAGTACGAGTACGGGTTCTTATGTCTGTTGGAGCGGAAAAAAATATTCAGCGATTGCCAATCAATATAACTTACCTAACTCCGATCCGAATTGCGCTAATTTACAGTACAATCATAAATATTATTGGTGGGTCAGATTATTTGACGAGAATGATGTGCCAACGGGGTGGTATCAGTATGATTCTAATAGTATTTTAGACACGGATCAGAATTCAGACGGAAACGCTTATACTTTTTCAACTTATCGGCACGAGTTTCCGAGTCCATATTTTACCTGGACACCGGCCGAAGTTTTAGTCAGTGCTACTACGACTTTTACCAATACCTCTAGTTATTATACGGATAGCGGACCAGTTACGCCGCAGCCTAATTGTATCGGACCGAACTGTTTAGCGACTTGGTCAACGACGGATGTCGGCGCGTTTATCAGCGCGACTAATAGCCCGACCTCAACTAATATTATTTTCTTGCATGCGACGGGAACATCGGTTACTCTACAGGTAAGAGATAGTGAATTTTATACTTGCAGTACTTCAACCACCTTATATATTAATTATGGTTTGCCAATTTGGCGAGAAGTTAAGGCGGAATAAAAAATAAAATGAAAATATTTTTAGCAAATAGAATAGACAAAGAAAAACCTTTAAAATTTCAGGCTGGTTTTTCTTTAATTGAACTCGTTGTCAGTCTTAGTATTATCGCGATGATTACGGTTTTATTCATGTCTAATTATCGTAACGGAAATAAGCGGACAGATTTAGTCATGACCGCGCAGAAAATTGTGGCCGATATTCATTTAGCGCAAAATAACGCGCTCGGACTTGTTAAATATAATAATATGGTTCCGGCCGGAGGCTGGGGAGTTGCTTTTGATAAATCTAAAAACAATTATACGATTTTTGCTGATTTGGATAGTCCGGGAACAGGCGGCTATATGGTTTATGCTTCAAGCACGGAAGGTAGTATTAATTACGGCGCGCGTTTGACTACTATTTCTTCCGGAGTTTATGTTTCATCTTTAAAGATCGGTTCAAGCGGAACGAGTGTTAATAGCGCCAATGTTTCTTTCTTACCGCCGGATCCGAAAACTAATATTTATAGTAACGGAGCGACTTCAACTGTTCTAGAAATTCAAATTACGGAATTAGGGGATATCAATAATCATAAAACAATTCGGGTTAACTTTTTAGGTTTAGCGGAAGTAATTGATTAATAAAATGATTGGATTTATTAAAAAAAATTTAAAAGAAATTTTAAGTTATCAGGCCAAGGCGGGTTTTTCTTTGGTTGAGATTATGACAGTTCTTTTTGTCGTGGCGCTCGGTTTAGTCGGAGTTTTATCTTTAATGGTTCAAAATATTCAGAGCCAGAATGTTAATAAGGGAGCTTTAATCGCTTATCAATTATCGCAAGAGGGAATTGAATTAGTCCGTCGGACCAGGGATTCTAACTGGGCGGCCCGTTCGGTTGAACCAGCGCGAGCCTGGAATCTTAATTTAGCGCCGGGCCATTATATTATGGACTATCGGGATTCTGCGCCTCGCGCAATCGGTATGAGCGGACAAACTTATTTAAAACAGGATAGTTTAGGTTTCTATTATAATCCGACGGTTTCCGGCGACCCTAATCCGGATAGTATTTTTTCGCGCTATATTGATTTAGTTATTAATCCGATTAATCCGAATTCGCTTTTTGTCCGTTCAACGGTTAACTGGACTGATCATAGTAAGAGCTATAGTTATGCCTTAGAAACAACGCTTTATGACTGGAAATAAATATAAAAAAATAGCGGGTTTTTCTTTAATTGAAGTTCTGATTTCAGTGACGCTTTTTGCGATTATTATTTTATCCACAACGCAGATTTTTAAGATGGTCGTTGATGGACAACGCGGGGCGATCGCGGCTCAGAATGTTGAAGAAAGTTTAAAATATTTTTCGGAAGTAACCGGTAAAGAAATGCGAATGGCGCAGAAAAATTCGGATAGTTTTTGTCCGGGGATTCCGGCCGATAAAATTTTTCTCGTCACCCCGATTAATTCTAATAGCGATAGTTTAAGTTTTAAAAATCGTTACGGTGAATGTGTTACCTACCAATTAGGACTAGACACGAATGGAAATCAGCGCTTTATCATTAAAAGAGATGTGCCTTCTGATTTTATTACGCCGGCAAAAATAAAAATTGATGTCTTACATTTTATTGATAGTGAGACAACTCAGACTCAACCGATGGTAACGATAAATTTAAAAGCGCATGCGACTGAGCGCGTTCAATTTAGATCAGACATGACGCTGCAAACCAGTATTACTTCAAGATACTATAAATAATTTTGTATACTTTGTATACTTTGTATACTTTGTATACTTTGTATCCTATGAAAATATATTTTGCTCGCTCAGATTTTTTTCCGTTGTAAATCTTATTTGCCTCCTGCTATTTATTTTCCACCTCCTGCCTCCGGCATACGGCAGAAAATAAATACGCCCGGCAAATGATTTACTAACAGAAAAAAAATTCGCTCGCTAAAACATATTTTCATAGTATATAAAATTATATTCTAATAATTTGTAGATGAAGAACCAGACTAACAAAAAAACTAAAATTATCGGCGGGGCCAGAAATGGTTCGGCTTTAGTTTTAACGATGTTTATTTTAACGGGCATGCTTATCGTCGCGATGAGCAGTTCATATATTATTTTAATCGGTATCCGGGCCGGCAGCGTTCAGTCTCAGTCAACCAAAGCTTATTATACGGCGGAAGCGGGCGCGGAAAATTTGCTTTGGGAGATGCGCCATAATGTTTATTCCTATCCGAGTTTTCCTTCCGATGAATACGTGCTTTTTAACACATTTATGCCTTTAAGTGGAGCGAATTACAAGGTTTATTTTTCTTCATTTCCGCCTTTGATTTTTACCTCGGTCGGGGACTTTAATAATACGAAAAGGAGCGTTGAAATTGAGTTTAGAAATTAGTAGTTTTGATAATTAGAATATTTTAAAGGGGCTTAGATTAAGCTCCTTTTTGTTTGATA
>CAIVBF010000040.1 GCA_903904095.1 uncultured bacterium
CGCGCTCAATGATGCCAGCCTCTATTTTGCGAAAAACGATCCGCTGTTCGACGGAGTCACGCCCGCCACTGTCATCGATCCCGCGGATGACACTCACGGACAGGTCTGGCCGTTTATAGGGCTTTTTTCGGCGCTAATATTGCTTGGAGCGCTACTTATTGCCCCAAAGCCTTTTCGTCCGCTGACGGCCGCTTTATTGACTTTAACAGTGCTTTGTTCGGCGCTATGACGCGGCTTAATATGGAGGTAGTAGGTTGTTTTTAAGCCCTTTTCCCAGGCACTTATGTATAGGTTCATAATTGTGGCTGTATCCCTAGTTGTTAAATATATATTCCGGCTAATCGCTTGATCAACCCATTTTTGCGCTCTAGCTGCTACTTCAACAAAAGCGTTCGGGTCAATTGAAAAAGAATCTTTATAAATTAATTTTATTTCGCTAGGAATATAATCTAAATTTTCTAAATCTCCTTGAGCTTCTAAAATTTCGTTGCGAGCTCTGTCCCAAAGATTTAAATCTTTTAGTTTCGTTACTAAATTATAATTAAGTTCCATGTATTTTCCGGATAAAGTATTGCGGCTAAAAATCTGGGCGAAGCGCGGATCAATCCCGGTTGATGTTCCGGCCACTAAACCAATATTGGCGGTCGGGGCAATGGCTAACAAGGTTGAGTTTCTGATTCCTTTTTTAACCCTTTCTTTTAAGGATGACCAGTCTTGTCTGGCTGATTTTTTATCAACTGTTAATATCTCGCCGCGGTCCTTTTCTAAAATTTCTAAAGTATCATAGGGAACATAGCCATCTGACCAGCGGGAGCCCTTAAAGTTTTTATAAGCACCGCGTTCATCGGCGAGTTCAATGCTAGTTTCAATCGCTTGGTAACTTATAAATTCCATTAATTCATCAACTAAATCAAAAGTTGCCACGTTATTATAAGCTAGATTTTTCTTTTCTAATAAATCAGCTAGCCCCATAACGCCTAAGCCGATTGCGCGGTTATTCAAATCAAAATTAGTCGCTTCAATAACCGGCGGCTGGTTTATATCAATTAAGTTATCAAGTTGTCTAACACCTAATTTTACACTTTCCTTTAAGAGCTCCCAGTTAATTTCATTTTTTTCATCTAAATGGCGGACAAGATTGATTGATAGCAAATTACAGACCGCTACATTATCCTTATTGGCCGGCAGAGTGATTTCGGTGCATAGGTTAGAGCTATAAATTGGCCCGGTATTATTATTTAGAGCCCGAACATTAATCGGATCTTTCCAAGTTAGCCAAGGATGAGATGTCCCTTGCATTGAAACAATAATATTATTGAATTGCTCTTGAGCGGGCATTTTTTTAAAGATTCTCATTTTCCCGTTTTCAGCAAGATCAATATATTCTTGATAACGCTTACTAAAATTAGCGCCGCTTAGCTCAACTAAGTCAGGGGTTTCTTTCGGATCAAATAAATACCAGTCTTGTTTATTTTTTACTCTTTTCATAAACTCATCCGACAACCAAACGGCTGTATCGGCTGTTCTTGTTCGGCGGTAATCATCACCGGCATTTTGTTTTAGATCCAAGAAGTCCTGAAAGTCCAGATGCCAATTTTCCATATATAGGCAAAGAGCGCCCATCTTTTTTCCGGCCCGAGAGATTGCCCGGATAGTTGAGTCAATAATATGAAGGAAGGGAATTGGTCCTGATGAATAAGTATTATTAGTATTAATTGGGGAGCCATTGGCGCGTAATTTAGTTACTGACAGACCAATCCCGCCAGTTGCTTTTGATAATTTCATAACATCAGCGACTGTTTTTCCAATATGAGAAATACTATCCTCAAGATCCATGATATAACAATTACTTAAACGTGGTGAAGCTGTGCCGGCATTAATATTTGTTGATCCGCCGGGAACATATTCTAAGCGCGACATTTTTTCGTAAAAACTTTTGGCCATTAAGGTTGCTTGTTTTTCATTGAAAGCTAGTCCCATAGCGACACGCATCCAGAAAAATTGCGGCGTCTCTAATAAATTTTGATTCGCTCCTTTAATTAGATAGCGGTGCTTCACTGTTGATAGCCCGGTATAAGTTAAAAGGGAATCGTTTTCTATTTTTAAACTATCGGCTAGTTCATCAAGATTGAATACTTCTAGATTCTTAGCTAGTAAACTGCCGTCTATTCCTTTTTTAATATAACTTTTAAAAGCTAAGCGGTGCTTCGCCTCTAAATCGGTCGGATCGCTAAAATCACCGAGCACTTCCTTATAAATAGTTTTTAGAAGTAAGCGTTTGGCGATAATATCAAAGTCGGGATCGTCTTTAATATTTTGAACACTGGCGGAAATAAGCGCCTGGTCAAGTTCTTTTGTGCTGACACCATCATAAAGAGTAAGCTCAGTCTCTTTAGCTATTTGAAACGCTTTAGCATTTTGCTCGGGGAGTCCGACACTAGCGTTTATAATTGCTTGGTTAATTTTCTCTACCATAAACGGTTCTAATGAGCCGTCAATCTTTTTAATGTTAATAGGCATATTATCTATATTTAGTGTGTAATGTAATAATTAGTATACCATATGTAGTATTTACTGCCAAGAGCCAGAAAGCATAATAAATACCGATATATTCTTCTAATAATTTTTTCTTGAAATATTTTTTTGAGAGTGATAAGCTATTTATATGGCTATGATCAGACAGACAATCGCGGTTAAGAATTGGCAAACTGCTCATAATATTGAGTAGCCGTTTTTTGATTTAAAATTTACTTTTTAAAAACTACTCAATATTAATATTGGGTAGTTTTTTGTTGTTTAAAGGTGTTTATTAATTTTTTAGTTTTTATATGCATTATTATTTTCATAATAGATCAACG
>CAIVBF010000041.1 GCA_903904095.1 uncultured bacterium
AACCGTTTGCCACAGTGCAAGACGCGCCCAAAAATTAAACTGGCTTTATCACCGGGAACCGGAACCTTTAAGATAAAGGCAAACTTATATTGCAGGGGACAGCTTGAATAAGCTGCTAACTGAGAAAAAGAAAATTTATCGGGCAAAGGATAATTTTCACTTTGCTCAATAACAACTTCTTTCTCATTTAAACGATGCAAGTCTCTTAAAAAATCGTTCTTAACGCTTAGTTTTAGGTCATTACTTTCGATTGAAGCGAGGCCAGCTTCAGTAATAAACCGCGATGGTTTTTTTTCGCGCAATCCGCCGTAATCTTTAGCTCCGCTTAAATACAGAGCCTCTTTGGCCCTAGTCATCGCGACATAAAACAATCTTCTTTCTTCCTCAAGATGAATATCGGAGTCGTTTGAATCGGAAATAATTTCTTTAATTAATTTTTTAGGAATAGAAATTTTTTCACCACGATTGATAGTCGGAAATTTTTTATCAACTAAATTAACAATAAAAACATATTTGAACTCTAAACCTTTGGCGCCATGGACGGTCATAATCTTAACGGTCTCGTTATCAGAAAAATCTAATTTTAAAGCGCCAGTTTCTCCCGCTTCAAGTTCTAAATTAATCGCTTCTAAAAATTCTTTGAGTTTTAAATCAGGAACGGATTCCTCTAGTTTTCTAATTTTTTGGTAGAACTGGTTTAAATAAGAAAAAGTTTCTAGGTCTTTATTAATATCTAAATTTTTAATTAAACCGGAATCATAAACAAAATTCAATAATATCTTGGTCGGCTTCTCTTTCGCTACTAAAGTGGAATGAATATTAATAAGCTCCAGTAATTTATTGATATTTTTTGAACTTTTATCACTAACGCCGCTTATACTCTCAATATTATTTAAAGCCTCAAATAACGACCAAACTTTACGGTTAGCGACTTTATTAATATTTATTAGATCAGAATGAGAAACTTTAAAAATATCCATGTTTAGAACTCGGAACAAGGCGCTTGATTCGTGATAATTGTCCAACAAACGGAAATAGGCAAGAATATCCAGAATTAAAGTTTTATAATAAAGACCGCGCCAAGACATAAACTGATTAGGAATATTGCGGCGCGATAATTCTTTAACATAAATATCAGCCGTGTCATTGGCGCGAACCAAAATGGCAAAATCAGAAAACTTAAGACTGCCGCCAGCCGCCTCATATAGACCAATAATCTTTTCTGAAACATAAGATAATTCTTCATCCTGAGTTTTAAAATTAAAAAACTGGACAACTTCGTCGGAATCTTTTTTAGAAATTTTATCGCTATAAGCCTTAGCTTTTAATTGCTTATTAATCTTCAATTTCTCTTCTAGGCGGTTCGGATTATTATTCTGAATAAATTCATAAGCATGGTCAAGAATTTCCTGGCGAGAGCGATAATTTTCCGTTAAAACTAGTTCTGGAGCATTTTTATAGTCTTCCTTAAAATGCATGATATTAGAAATTGAGGCGCCCCGAAATTTATAAATAGCCTGATCATCATCGCCAACAACGACTAAATTATTGGCCGGCCGGGCTAAAATCTTTACTAACTCGTATTGCGCTAAATTTGTATCCTGAAACTCATCAACCATTATATATTTAAATTGTTTCTGATACTTTTTTAAAATATTTGAACGGCTTGTCCAAAGTTTCAAAGTATAAACAATCAAATCACCGAAATCTAAATAATTATTGTCTAACAAGAGTTGATTATAAACTTTATAGGCGTGCGCCAATTCTTTAATCCTAACAATCTCTAATTCATCGTCTTCGTCATCCTCCGAATCTTCTTCCGTTTTCTTTTTTATTTTCGCTTTAGGGCTTTTTATTTTTTCAATCACCTTTCCGTTATCAACCTTGCCCGATTCTAGATCTTTCGCATAATTTAAATATTCCTCAACGCTAATATTCTCATCTTTTAATCTTGAAAAGTGCCGGAGCATTTCGGAAATAAACTTAGTCGGGTTGCCGAGCGGCCGATAATAATCAAGGGCGAATAAATCTAAATTCTTTTTAATTAAAATCCATTGTTCCGTATCATTAACTAATTTAAAGCTAGCGCTCAAACCGATATCAAGGGCGTTTTCCCTTAAAACTCTTTCGCAAAAACCGTGAAAAGTGTGAATCCACAAATCAACATATCCATAAGGCAGGATTTTGTCTGCTCTCTCTTCTAGCTCGCCGGCCGCTTTTTCCGTAAAGGTTAAAAGTAATATTTCATCGGTTTTTACTTTTTGCTCCATCACTAAATAGGCCAAGCGGTTTATTAAGACAGTTGTTTTCCCTGTCCCCGCTCCGGCGACAATCAAAAGAGGCCCTTTATCATGAATAACGGCCCGATACTGTTCTTTATTTAAGGTATTTAGTAGATCCATTCTATTTACCGCTAATTAAAAATGTAAAATTGGTTTTATCTTTTCTTCTTTAACGTTACCGATTAAAGCTAAATTTAATTTTTCATTAACAAAAATTTTCTGAGCCGTCTTTCTTAGATCTTGCGCGCTAATTTTTTTAATCGCGCTTAAAAATTCGGCCGGCGTAACGATTTTGCTCCCTAAGGCGGCTTGACGTCCATACCAGGTAGCAACATCATCTGTCCCTTCCATTTGCAGCAGAACGCGACCAATAAATAGATCCTTAGCTCTCTTCAATTCTTTGTCAGGAACGAGTTCGGTAGTCAATCTTTTATATTCTTCTAAAATAATTTTAATCGCCGGCTCAACTTTATCAATTGGAACTCCGGCCCAAGTAGTTAAATAACCAGATTCAGTATAGAACTCCGTTAGGGTTCTGACCGTATAAGCTAAGCCATTTCTTTCGCGAAGACGAATAAACAGACGCGAACTCATCGCTCCTCCTAAAATAACCGACAGTAATTTGAGTTTGAATTCTTCCGGGCTACCAATAGCGGACGTTCTAACGCCTAAAGATAGCTGAACTTGATCAATTTTTTTAAATACACTTTTTATCTGTGGTTTTTTCTGATTCTCAACAACTTTAACTTTGTTTTGCCATTTATTACTCTTAAAAGCATCTAGTAATTTTAGAGTCGCTTTTTTATCAGCCTTACTGATATTGCCAGCAAAAATAACATTTAAACTATTGGAACCATACTGGGTATTTAGATAACTTATAAAGTCTTCGCGCTTAAAATTACGAATATTTTCTTTAGTTCCGATTGTATCCCAACCGGCCGGCGTGTCGCCATAAAGACAATGTTCAAAAATATCTTCAATATGCATCAAGGGGTTATCTTCATACATGTTTAATTCTTCAATAATAACACCGCGTTCTCTGTCTATCTCTTTTTGGTCAAATAAAGAGTTAAGCAGCATGTCGCTGATAATGCTTAAAGCGGCTTTAAATTTAGATGAAGCGACTTTAACCCAATAACCAGTAAATTCTTTAGTTGTAAAAGCATTGAACTCACTTCCTAGCGAATCAAGGTCACTTGAAATTGTGGTCGTATCCGGTCGCTTCTTTGTCCCCTTAAAAAACATATGCTCTAAAAAGTGCGAAATCCCATTATTCTCCTTAGTTTCATATTTAGAGCCGGTTTTAAAGATTAATAGAGCCGTGACCGTCTTGGCTCCGGTGACCGGAATAGTGAAAACATTTACTTTATTTGACAATATTTCCTTTTTATATTTATTCATATCATTTTTTAATTATTAAAACCCTGTATAAATTATAATTTCTCGCTTTTATAT
>CAIVBF010000042.1 GCA_903904095.1 uncultured bacterium
ATTATAGTAGCCTATTATTACTCATTTTTCAAGGATTTTTAAAGCACAGCTTTTACTCAGTCTTTCCCCTTTGAATAATTAAAAAACGTTCCAAAAATGGAACGTTTTTTAAATTTGGAGCCGACTGTCGGATTCGGACCGACGACCTGCTGTTTACAAGACAGCTGCTCTACCAGCTGAGCTAAGTCGGCTTATTAATTTTTACAATAGCCACTTTAACTCAGAAAATTATGAGGTGACAAAGTGTGCGCCCAGCTGGACTCGAACCAGCGACCTTATCCTTAAAAGGGATCTGCTCTACCAACTGAGCTATAGGCGCATATAATAAAATAGTTTTTCAACTATTTATTACTTTTTGATAATAACAAATGATTTTATTTTTGACAAGAGCTTAAAAGGGGATTATCTTTTTTGACAAATAAAAAAATAGAGACTAAGATTTTATAAAATAGAACATTAATAATTTTAGTTAATATTAATATATTAAACGCCCTCAGGGAGGAGGGAAAACGATGACGAATCGCAGACAGAATCTAAGGAAAAACAGGGTAGCTTTAAGTCCTGGAATCCAGAAGATGGATTTGAAGAAGCAAAATAATTTGCCGAGCCAAGAAGAACAAGTTCCCTCGGAAGTTATTAAGGGAAATATTGTTGTTATTGACTCAAACATTGCAATCCATCAACCTAACTTTATCAAAGAAATTAGAGTTGATGGCAACCTGCTAGTTATCCCTTGGACGGTTCTCTTTGAGCTTAATAACTTAAAGACCAGACCGATTATCGGGATTGACGCGCGTGAAGCTGTTAGGCTAATTGATAAGGCCGTTGATGATGGAGATCATGATTTAATAATTGAAACGGCGACTGATTATGTTTTTAAAACAGGTGCTTCGGCCGATAATCCAAGTTTGGACAAGAAGAATCCAGATCACCAGATTATCGCAACAGTTAATTCTGTTTTGAAAAGATCAACTCAGAAAGGCAGTGTTTATCTTGGCTATAAAAAGGTTAAATTTCTGAGCAATGACTCCGTTGTCAGAATTATGAGTAAGACTCTTTTTAGAGGAAAAAACATTAGCATTGAGCCTCTGTTAAAGGACCGAGTAAAAAGTGTTAAATTACCTCACACTCGGACTATTACTCTAAAGAGTGGCAAGGATATCCAGACCTGCATTGAAGGTTCTTGCCTGCCTTATAAACCGTCTTATCGGTTAAAAGAAAACCAGCCGGTAATTTTTAACACCCCATTTGATTTAACAAAAAAATCAGAAGTTGGTGAGTTCAAACCTCGTTTTCTGGGTGTGCGAAAAGGAGACAGAATTGTGCTAGTGAGTCCGGCGATAAAACTTTATGGTCAAGGGCCACTAAGCAACGGCAAGACTAATTGGTCGCAAGTTGCGGCCATGAATATCCTGGTTGACCCCGGTATTCACGCTGTATTTCTGCAAGGAGGAGCTGGGACCGGCAAAACATTTTTAGCTTTAGCAGCTGGCCTGGAATTGCGGGACAGAGGCAAAGTTAAAAATATCATTGTTAGTCGGGTTACCGAACCGATTGATCGTAATCAGCAGATTGGGATGCTTCCCGGGGGAGTAGAAGCGAAGATGGCGCCATGGGTTTTACCTATAGTACAGAACCTTTCGGCTTTATGCCCAAAGGAAATTGCTAACCCTAAAAAGGGCTATGATGAAAATAATATTTCCTTAATTGAGAAGAAGGGAATTTTCATCCAACCCTTAGATTATATTAGGGGCACAACTTTTTCCGATACCCTGATTATAGTTGAAGAGGCGCAAAATTTAACGCCTCATCAAATAAAGACTTTAATCACTCGCGCCGGGAGAGGAACAAAAATGATCTTTACCGGAGACCTCTCGCAGATTGAGGAGTCCTGTAAACTCGATGTTCATTCATCGGGACTGACTTACGCCATGGATAGACTTGGCGGCGAGACTCTAATAGGCATCGTTAACTTTGATGATGTTGTCAGGAGTGCTTTGGCAAAACTAGCCGAAGCAAAACTGAAGTAGCATTAAATCGCCAAAAATAATTTTTTACAAACTCTTAACGGGGGTCGAAATTTCGGCCCTTTTATTTTTGGATAATATAAGAGCCGTGATTATTGAAACCACGGCTCATATCTTAGTATTTTAACACCAAGAACGCACTGCAAACCTTGTATAACTGGTCGTATCGTAATTCAACGATACATTGGCCAATGTTATTTTTCCAAGATTTATAAAGTTCAAATGATGGCGCTAAATTTAAATCGTTTTTATACTCACTATTTATTCCAACCGCAAAACCAAATAAATTATTACTGAGCTGCTTGCCCATCATAACTTCATAGTTCTGGAGACCGGCAGTTTGTCTGCCCTCAACCTTTATAGTTAAAGTCCCTTTAGTGACGATTGGAGAAAAGTGAAGATAATAGAACAGAGGAATAGTTAAATAACTGGCTGCTACGATGTAATTTTCTTGGCAGAAAAACTTTTGGTTAATCTCGCCAAAGCCTGTTTGTGATTTAAACCAGAAATTTTTTGTTTCTGGTTGATAATTCACAAAAGTAAAATTACCAAAGCGGCTTAGTCCCTTTGTTCCGGCGTATCCCCAGTATTGTCTATCTTGTTTTCCGAGAGCCACAAAAGCGTGGTTTGGGTGATAGGCAATCCAGGCGTAGTAGAGATCGTCTTTAGTTAACCTCTGGTTTATTGGATGCTTAGCGATAATGTAAGCTTCGGCGGTAAAATTACCGTGAGCCAGTCTAGTCCCAATAAAATCTCCAGGGTTGCTAGCTCGGCTAACAATTCGGCCTATTTCTAACATGACTGCTAATTTGCCGAATTTCTTATTGCCATAAACATCAAAGGCAAACTGATCTTTAGAATTTCCATCACCGTTTTTTACAATCATTCCGCTTATACAGCTTGTTGAGTTTGACCAAATTTTAGGAATAATAATTCCTAAGACATCATTGCCATTGGCTTTGTAGTCGTACTTTAAAGTAAGGGTAGAACTTTTTACCTCAATCCTTTGAACTGAGAGAAGTGTTCCGGTCTTATCTGCTTTAATGGTACTTTCTAGATTGACCGACTGGCCAATCACTTGATTTGAAACTGAACAAATAATAAACACGATAATAATTGCAATAATATTTTTCATGATTTTCCGTTTTTTGTATTAATAATTGTTTTTAGTTTTTCTTGAACTCAAGAAAAACCTTTGGGCAATTACTAAACAAATAGCGGAATCGGATCGGGGTTGGTTTGAAATCCTTGGCATCTTTTAGATGTCGGCGGAAGAACTAATTGCCAAACCAAGGTCATGATAAATATCGTTTCTTGTTTTGATGGTAATACAGCTGCGAACGAAATATGTTCGTGCTGATTGGAGTCATTGTGCTGAAAGTCAGGCGGTGCTTTGATACAGACCTGACATTTTGTAAGATCAGCGGACCGATGTTTTACTTCGGAACCAATAGATTGCGACGTTAGTAACAAAACGAAGGTCGCTGCCATGACAGGGACTAAAGCGTGCCGATAAGACAGCCCGCGATTTTTTAGGTAACCCTGATAATCGCTGATTTTCAAATTGCTTTTTGCAAAGCGCTTGATATCAGCGAACTCATTATCAGAGATTAAAGAAAAAATATCGGCTTGTCTTCTTTTGTAGTCAACACTCATTGTGAAGATGCGAGCAACTTCACGAGTTTTTAGAGTCCATGTTCTTATAATGACAATGGGGTAGAGAATCAAACAAATTAGAAAGCTTAGCGGGTTGTTAATGCTTAATTTGTTTTTATCTTCGTACCACCATATCCACAAAAGAACTAGGGCGAGAGGCAAATTTTTAAGATAGAAATTCAATAGCCAAGCGAGTATGCTTATGAAGGTATCCCTCCAATAAGTAGGACTATTAGTCTTGATTTTAAATTCCATATCTCTTTTTTGCATCTCTGGGTCGGTAATGTTTAGACATTTTTCTCTGGCGTTGTCCAATCTAGTCATGTACTTATCATACTCCGCGTCGGACTCTGATTTTCTATGTCTTAGAACATTCTGATTAAATTGGGATAATAAGGTGTTTGTTGTGTAACTAACACTCATTACCGCATAACGATCAAAATCGTTATTTTTAGTCTTTAGTCTAATTTCTGTTAAATCAGTAAAATATGCTTCTGGGCCGTAATTATCGCCCAGATTCTTAGCATTTCTAATTTTTTCATTCAAAAATTTCCGGTCCTCTTTTCCTTCATCAGCCTTTTCAGGCGCCTGTCTTTCGGCGGGCATATTGTGGATTAAAGAGAATAAACCAATATTTTGAAGAAAAACGATAGCTAAGATTACTTTCAGGGTAATTCTTAAGGCTTTTTTCATTTTCTATATTTTTTTCGTTTAAATTGTTAAAGAATATCACCTATCCCAGGTAACTTAGAATTTTAGCACATTTTTATTAATTTGTCAATATTATAATAAAAAAGGATGTTTTAATAAAACATCCTTTTTTGTGCTATTATTAGATACTTTTTTTAATTATTTATTATCAGATCTTTTAAGAAACTCCAGCGATGCTTTAATTTCACAGCCTCTTCTTTATTAAACCATTTTAAATCTAAAGCCTGATTATCTATTTTCATTTCACCACCGATTATATTCCCCTTGAAAATAACAATCTCTATTGTTTCTGAATCATCCATGCTTCCTTTATATTCGGCGTAGGTTATTAGTGATTTATAGATTATTTTTTCTAATTTAACTTTGTATCCGCTTTCTTCTATTGCTTCCCGTATCGCCGCCTCTTCAAAGGATTCTCCCGCGTCAAGGTGTCCGCCAGGGAAAGACCATAAACCTTTGGCCAATCGTCCACCCTCTTGTAAAAGTAAAACCTGATTATCTTTAGAGAGATAAACAAAAGCAACTTGAGTAATTTCTTTTTTCATTTTTATTATATTAGTAGTCCCTAGGAGAATCGAACTCCTGTTACCAGGATGAGAACCTGGCGTCCTAACC
>CAIVBF010000043.1 GCA_903904095.1 uncultured bacterium
ACCATTGGCTGTCAGATGAATATATCCGATAGCGAGAGACTAGAGGCATGGTTAAAGAAAAAGGGCTTCAAAAATGAGCCTGATTTTAAAAAAGCCGATGTGGTTATTTTTAATACTTGCGGGATAAGACAAACTGCCGAGGATAGAGTTTATGGGCTCGTTAATCAGGTTAAAAAATTCAATCCACAATCTAAAGTTGTTATTGCCGGCTGCCTAAGTAAACGAGTAGATGTTATGAGAAGGCTTGTTGGTAGAGCTGATTTGTTCTTGCCGATTAATGAACTTATTAAGTTACCGGAATTATTAGCTGGTGAAGAATTTAAGGCTTCTTTAAGTTTAGATGAAGTTCGTCTTAAGAATGGCGAAAAATATTTAGACATAATCCCTGACTATAATAGTAAATTTAGTGCTTGTATTCCAGTTGGCAATGGTTGCAATAATTTTTGTTCTTATTGTGTCGTCCCTTATGCTAGAGGGCGAGAGGTTTATCGGCCGGCCGCTGATATTGTTAAAGAAGTTAAAAGTTTGGTAGAAAAAGGCTATAAAGAAATAATTCTTTTAGCCCAGAACGTTAATAGCTATCATGATGAAAAATATGATTTTCCTAAACTCTTGAAAAAATTAATAAAAATAAAAGGAAAATTTTGGTTACGATTTTCCTCTAGCCATCCGAAAGATATGAGCGATGAATTAATTAAAGTTTTGGGAGAATCGGATAAGATTTGCGACCATCTTCATCTGGCCGTTCAGTCAGGAGATGATAAAATCTTGGAAAAAATGAATCGGAAATATACCGTCAAGCATTATGAGGATCTAATAAAAAAAGTCCGCGCATCTAAGCCGAGTATTGCCATAACGACTGATGTCATTGTTGGTTTTCCCGGCGAAACAAAGAGCCAGTTTTTAAATACCGTTAAATTATTTGAACGCCTTAAATTAACTATGGCCTATATTTCAAAGTATAGTTCTCGTCCCGGAACAGTATCGGCCAAAATGAAAGATAATGTTAGTCCGGATGAAAAGAAACGCCGCGAAAAAGTTTTAACCATTCTTTTAAGAGAAACGGCCCTAAAAGACAGTCGGAATTACTTAAATAAAGAGATTGAAGTATTGATAGAGGGCATCAATAAAAGAGGGAAATATTACGGAAAGACTAGCACTTACAAAACTGTTTTAATAAATACTAAGAAAAATAATAAACTTATCGGTCAATTTAGAAAAGTTAAAATTAATAGCATTGCCGATTTTGGTTTAGAAGGAGAATTAGTTAATTAATTATGGCTAGTAGGAACACACTCATTAAAACTAAAAAATTATCGGCTAAAATTATTAAAAAAAATAAGCCGAAAGTTTTAGTCATCCTCGGGCCAACGGCGAGCGGCAAAACAAGATTAGCCGTTGATTTAGCGCGGAAATTAAAAGGGGAAATCATCAGTGCCGATAGCCGACAGGTTTTTAGAGGAATGGATATTGGAACGGGCAAAGATTTAAAAGAATATGGAACAGGTAAAAATAAAGTATCTTATCATTTAATTGATGTTGTAAGCCCTAATGAAGAATTTAATTTGGCAAAATATCAGAAACTAGCCAATGAGGCGATCAAGAAAATTATTTCTTCCGGCCGTTTACCTATTTTGGTTGGGGGCACCGGTCTTTATTTACAAGCCATTGTTGATGGCTATAAATTGTCTCCTTACAAGCCAGATTTAAAGGAAAGGGCGCGTTTAGAAAAGATGTCTGTTCAGGAATTATTTAATTTATTGGAAAAAAAGAAATCTGATTTTGCGCATAAACTAAATAATAGCGATAAGAATAATCCGCGCCGCCTAATTCGTTATTTAGAAATAATTTCTCAAGATAATAAGAAAATTAATAAGACTGATAAGGTAAAAGAAGAATCATTTAATTCTAAAAAGATAGCCCCCTACAATTTTCTTTTATTAGGGTTGAACAAATCCGACGAAGAAATAAGAAGATTGATTAATAAGAGAATTATTGATCGTTTAGAAAATGAAGGCATGGTTTCGGAAGTTGAGAGACTTCATGAAGGGGGAATAGACTGGTTGAAGTTAAATTCCTTTGGGCTTGAGTATCGCTTTATTAGTTTTTTTCTTCAGGCGAAACTTAGCTATGATGAAATGATTGAAAAATTAGGCATCGCTTCCTACCGTTTTGCTAAGCGTCAAAAAACCTGGTTTAGGCGCTGGGAAAAACAGGGCCGGAAGATTGAATGGCTTAACGATTTTCAAGAAGCGGAAGGAAAAGTTAAGGAATGGCTCAATCTAAATAAATAAAGCTTCCGATCTAAGTTGGCACTAACTCAAAATTTCATTTTTATAAAACAGACCTTCGGTGAATCGGAGGCCTGTTTTTAGATAGTTGACTTGAATTTTATTCACCCAAGAGTTTTTCTAAAATTTCCTTAACTATTTCCGGATTAGCCTTGCCTCTTGTTTCGGCCATAACCTGACCAATAAAAAACTGGATTAAAGTAACTTTACCTTTTTTATATTCATTTGCCTGAATAGGGTTTTTGGTAATAATTTTTTTCACGGCTTTTTCTAGAGCGGCAATGTCATCAATTTGCTCCAAACCTAACTCACTCATAATATCTTCCGGATCACCGCCATTTTGGTACATTTTTTCTAAAATAATCTGCCCGGCAGAAGAATTTATTTTATTTTGGTATAATAAACAGCAAAGTTCGGCAAAATTTTCAGCGGAAATTTTTAAATCGCTTATTCTTTTATTGTCAGAATTTAAATGCTTTAATAGTTCGCTAGTGATTAAATTAGCGGCGCTTCTAGCAAGATGTTTTTCTTGACGCGCGGCTTCGTCGCCATTTGCTTCTATCCAAGCGTTAAGTTCGGAAATCACATTTTCAGTCCATTCGGATAATTCTTTGTCATTAGTCAAAACCTCAGCTATATTTTCGTTCAATCCATATTCTCTCATAAAACGTTTTGTCTTATCTTGAGGCATTTCCGGTAATTTGTTGTGTAGTTCTTCTAACCATTCCTCGGAAATATTTAAAGGCGGGATATCTGGTTCTGGGAAATATCTATAGTCGGCTGAATTTTCTTTTACTCTTTGGCTGACTGTTTCGCCTTTATTTTCGTCAAAGCCACGAGTCTCGGCGATAATCTTTTCGCCTTTTTCTAAAGCTTCTTCTTGCCTTTTGATCTCAAAGTTAATGGCTTTTTCAACCGAACGAAAAGAGTTAATATTTTTTACTTCAACTTTCGGATTAAGTTTGTTTTTCTTAATTGGTACTATTAAGCCATCTCTGTATTCCCATTTACCTCTCTCCTGGATGCTTATATTTGCCTCACAGCGCATTTCTCCTTTTTCCATGTCGGCGTTACTTATATCCAGGTAGCGTAAAATTTGCTGATAATTTTGACAGAATTTTTTAGCTTGTGCTGCGTCTTTGATTACTGGTTCAGTTACTAATTCCATTAAAGGCGTCCCGGCGCGATTGAAATCTAATAAGCTATAATCTTCTTGTTTAAAATGCGCTGATTTGCCAGTATCCTCTTCTAAGTGGATTCTGGTGATTGAAATATTCTCATCGTTAACTTCTAAATATCCTTCATAACAAAGCGGGAGATCGTATTGAGAAATCTGATAGCCTTTTGGCAAATCGGGATAAAAATAATTTTTACGATCAAATTTTGAAAAGCGATTGATCTTGCAATGTAAAGCTAGGCCGGTTAATAAGGTAAAATTTATCGCCTCATGATTAGGCAAGGGGAGCGTTCCGGGATGGCCTAAACAGATTGGGCAGACATTCGTATTCGGTTTTGTATTTTCCGAATTATTATCGCAAGAACAAAACATTTTGCTCTTTGTTTTTAATTCCGCGTGAATTTCTAAGCCGATAATTACATCGTACTTCATAAATTTAATATTTATTAGCAATGTTAATTCGCTTTTGATAAATCTAATGTCTGATAAACTATTTAGAACTTTCCGCTGCTACCAAACCCGTTTTCTTGTCTTTCGGTCAGGTCATCTATTTTTTCTTCGCTAACTTCAAAATTATCAATCCCTTGAATTAAAATCTGAGCGATTTTTTGACCAGGAACAACATGAAAATCAATTTCGCTTAAATTTTTGATAACAACTTTTATCTCGCCGCGATAATTTTCGTCAATAACTCCGCCCATTGTCTTTATGCCGCTAGAAGCTATGCCGCTTTTGTCCCAGATTAGTCCGACATACCCGGACGGAATCGCCATTTTTATCCCAGTCCCAATAATTGCTTGACCGTAAGGAGTAATTGAATAATAGTCATTACTATATAAATCATAACCAGCGTCAGTTGCATGAGCCTTAGTTGGTAATTTAACGCTTGTATTTAATCTTTCAACCAATAATTTATTATTTGGTCTCGTTTCGCTGGCTGGTTTTACCTCGTTGATTTTTACCTCAATCGTTTTTTCTGATAACTCATTATTTTTGTCTTCCTGATTTATATTTTGGGCGGACGGAAAGGATTTGGCTTGATTATTATTGATAATATCGCCAACCGCTTTAAACCCGGCGTGGCTGTAATTATTTTTTGGTTTTGTGCTATTAGGCGCCACTTCCTCAGTTAATTGTTTTCCGTTTAATAGTTCAGATATTCTCGCCCAAAGCTCTTCGTGGATATTCTCAATCGTATCGTTAGCATTTATTTTTAACCAACCGTACTCTTCACGCAGTTTTAAATGAGCCCAGCGGACTTTAGTCATTAAATCTTCGTTATTCTCATGTTTGTGGTTATTTTCAATTGCTTGGCGAAATCTGTCTCCGTCAAATAGGAAAACTAAATCTTCGGGGACTAAATGAGAATTAATTTTTTTAAGAAAATCTTCGTCTACTCCGGCTCCTAACCCCCAAGCGATACCAGTTCCTTTATAATCTTCGGCGATTATGTTAATACCGGCTTCAAGCTTATTGATTAGTTCTGTCTGATACTGCGTCCTATTCATAGCGTAAATTATCTGTGCCTCTTTTGAGCTTAATTGATAGGGATTACCGTTTCTTAAATAATCATTAAGTATTACACCGGATGGGTTCAGGTCATAAATAGGGTATTTTAAATATTCGGCCCTGTGACCATTTGCCTTCAATCTTTCCACTAACAACTTAGCCTGGGTACTTTTTCCAAGATTATTTATACCGTATAAAACAATTAATTTGCCAGATTTTTCTTCCATATTATTTTTTTAGTTTTACAATTATTTCATTAATTTGTTTATATAGATCTTCAAGAGAGCCATCATTATTGATTGTGAAACTAGCATTGCCCATTACTGTAGGAATTTCTAATTCCGCTTCTTTTTTCCCGTCATTTATAAAATCAGCAAAAGTTTTTTTATCATCACCGGCGTTTTCATTTCTTTTTTTCATTCTTTCATAACGGATTTCTTCTTTCGCTTCAATACCGATTAAATAAAACCCCTCAACATTTTTTAAATTTATAATGTCATCCATTCGTCTTATTCCGTCAACGACGACAATATCATTATTATCATTTTTAACATCCTCTGATATTACTCTAGCTAGAGTATCGCTGCCAAAGCAGTTTCTTAGAGCCAGAGAAAGATCTTGCATGTTGTTTCTGTCTATTGGCAGATAAATTCTTTTTAAAATATCTCTTAGCATTGTTGAAAATCTATGGCTTGAAGCTCCATATTTTTCTTCCAAGTATTTTTTACAGGCATCTTTTCCGCTGGCCAGTGGTCCAACAAAGCCAAGAATTAATTTAGGCATAGTTTCGGTATTTTTATAAACTTATTTAATAGTGATATCTTGCAATCCGCGGCGAACGTCCCAGTCGTCAGGATTAGTATCAATATGCATTTTTAGATTAGGAAATTTTTCGCTAACAGCTTTAGACATCGCTATTGCTAACTTCCTCAGGCTAGGGTGAACGGCTTTCCCGCTTCTTAGTTCAATAACATAAAGAGCGGCAGGGAGAGGGTAGCTAACGCGGCCAAATATATTAAATCCAATGGCAATATAATATTGTCTTATTTCGGGACTTGTCTCTAGTTTGGCAATTGCGCTTGTTTGCTCTTTAATTAAGTCTATTGCTTCTAGACGCAAGTCATCCGGTAATTGTTCTAAGTACCAATTACTAAAACCAAGTTTGGTTGTTAGAAGGGGCATCCGGCAGACCCCGTTGCGATGGCGTTGAATATCCCGAAAAGATCCATAGTCTAAGACAAAGTCAAAATCAAAACTGCCAAGTTCTCCTAAAAATGTTGGTAACCCAGTTTTTGTCGGTCGGGAATCGGTGATATCTCTATATTTTTCTAATTCTTCTGCTTTAACATTCGTCTTGAATCTAAAGGCTGAATCATCTTCAGGGTTCAAATAGCTATATTTTTTGACAGTAAGCTCACGATAAGCCTCTTGCTCTTCGTAGCTTGGATGCGAAAAACTGTGCGTATATTTTTTTTGTAATTCGGCTAGTATTTTTTCGGCCGTTTCTTTTACTTCAGGGAGAGGATGGTGGAGTAATAAAGCAATTTTATCCCAAGCCTGACGCAAATTAGTATGCCAGCTTAACTGAGTTGTGATTCCAGCTGGTAAAAAGCCGCGCATTATATCAAAACCACGTGCTTTAATTGCTTTGATATACATAGATTCGTCTTCTCCTTCTTGTCGCGGGTATTTTTTCATTAAAAAATCCTGGATTTTTTCCTGATTGCTAATATAAAAATTCATCCATGTATCTAGAATCGCTTTTGACTCAGTTGTTCCAATCGGATTAATAATTGCCTGTTTGCTCATATCAATATAGCGAGTGCTTGTTTCTTGTCCGCTATATAATTGCCAGTCTTGGATTGCTTTGTCACCTAAAATACTGATTCCTTCAATAAATAAAGTTGTGCTACCGCAGTCGGCGATACTGGCGTGGCCGTAACCGACGTAAAAAGTTTCCATGAATTTTCCCGAACCACTTTGTTTAACTTTTTCCACATGTTCAACGACGCTTTTTGCGCTTCTAGAATAAAGCGCCTGCATCATCGCGGTGTCTTCAGGATTAAATTCGTCGTAGAGAAAAATATTAGCCATATATTGTTATTTAGTATATAGAAATTATATTTTAAATTATTTCATGTCTGAATAAGTAGCTACTTTTTCTGATAACAAAACATATTCAACGCCCGTTTCTTTAAAAATTTCTTTACTGCGATCACCGCTGTGGTAATCGTGAGCGCAAACGATTCTTTTGATTCCGGCATTGATCAACATTTTGGCGCAGGTGTAACAGGGAGTCATTTGGCAATATAAAGTGCCGCCATTCAAGCTTATTCCCATTCTGGCTGCCTCACAGATTGCATTTTGTTCGGCATGAGTTGTTCTAATACAATGACGACTTTGATTACCATCTTCATTAATCACGGTATGCATCTCGTGGCCAGCTTCGTCACAGGTTGGGGCTCCGACTGGAGCGCCGTTATAACCGGTTACGACTATGCGTCTATCGCGAGTAATAATACAACCGCCCCGGAATCTATCGCAATTTCCACGAGTGCCGACCATTTCAACAATTTTCATAAAATATTCGTCCCAAGAAGGACGAACGTATGCTGATTTTTCGTCTTGTTTTTCTTCGCTCATATTTTTAATTTTAAGTGTTTTTTAGTACTTATATTCTAGTACATTATTATAATAAAATAAATCTTGACAGATGCTCTTTTCTGTCCTGAAAGCATTTTCAGGCCTTTAAAAATGTTTTAAAAGAGAGTACCCTATAAGAATAGGAATAAGTAAAAGGTTGAAATAAAATTTTATATATGATTCTAGATGAATATCTTGAAAATTTGGCTAATAATAAAGAAGTTTATTTGAAAGTTAAAGTTTTACCCGGGGCTGGCAAAACAGTTTTTATGGATGCAATGAGCGACGGGACCATTAAAATAGCCGTAGCGGCCCAGGCCGATAAAGGCAAGGCAAATCTAGAGTTAATTAAGTTTTTAGCTAACGAATTAAAAGTCTATAAATATCAGGTTAAAATTATAAGTGGATTAACAGAAAGAATAAAATTAATTAAAATTAGCCGTTAAAATTAATATTTTTTTTGCTCATTTATATTGCAATATGGAACTATCTATTGTTATTGTTTCTTGGAACGTTAAAGACAAATTAAGAGATAATCTACAAGCTTTGGAATCTTCAAAGCTTGATTTTAGTTTTGAGATATTTGTAGTTGATAATAATTCTAATGACGGCAGCGCTGAAATGCTCAAAAATGAATTTCCTAATGTTAAATTAATAGTAAATTCTGAAAATTTGGGTTTTGCTAAAGCTAATAATCAAGCGATTAAAGAAACTAGCGGAAATTTTATTCTACTTCTTAATCCGGACATGAAAGTATGTCCCGATACTCTAGACAGAATGATTAATTTTGCTAAAAACAATCCGCAGGTAACGGTTAGTGGTTGTAAGTTATTTAATTCTAAAGAGGAGATTGTAAAACAAGTTCGTCGTTTTCCGAAATTATTTGATCAGCTAATGATTACCTTAAAAATTCCTCATTTATTTCCGTCTGTTTTAAATAGTTATCTGCAAGTTGATTTTAACTATGAAAAGAATGCAAAAGTAGATTCTTTAAGAGGGGCCTTCTTCTTAATTAACCGACAAAGTTATTGTTTGATAAATAAAAATCAAAATATCTTACCCTTGCTTGATGAGCGGTATTTTATTTGGTTTGAAGAAGTTGATTTTTGCCGCCAAGTTTATAAATTAGGCGGGGAAGTTTGGTATAATAGTGAAGCTAAGTGCCTTGATTATGTCGGGGCCAGCTTTTCTCAGGTCAGTAGAGGAGTAACACAAAAATATTTTCAAGATTCAATGATAAAATATTTTTTGAAATGGGAGGGCTATTGGGATGCTTATATTCTGCAATCAGCTTGGAATCTGATTAACCTTTTTGTCAGATAAAATATTCTTATGTCTAAAAAAGTTGGAATAATTTTGATCAATTATAAAGATTATGCAGAAAAATATTTGTCTGTTTGTTTAGAGTCGCTTAAAAAGCAAAGTTATGGTGACTGTCCGCTTTTTATAGTTGATAATGGAAGTTCTAATGAGAGTTTGGCGCATTTAAAGAAAGAAGCCCCAGGCGCTGAAATAATTATTAATAAAAATAATGATGGCTTTGCTAAGGGCAATAATGATGCCCTAAAGTTAATAATTGAGCGTGATTTTGATTACGCCTGGGTTTTGAATATGGATACGGAGGTGGCGTCTAATGCTTTGGGTAAGTTAGTTGAAACTTTAGAAAAAGATGAAAGAATAGGAGCGGTCCAGTCTCGGCTAATGCTTTATAATAATAAAGAAAAAGTTAATAGTTTAGGAAACACAACTCATTTTCTAGGTTTTGGCTATTGTTTGGGTTATCAAGAAAAATATATTGAAAAAAAGGAAGAGGTAGCGGATATTTTTTATCCTTCCGGCGCCTCAGTTTTATTTAATTTGAATATTCTAAAAAAAGTTGGTTTGTTTGATGAAGAATTTTGGATGTATAATGAAGATCAGGATCTTGGTTGGCGCATTTGGCTGGCCGGCTATAAATGTGTTATAAATTATCAATCTGTTGTTTATCATAATTACGAATTCAGCCGTTCAATCACTAAGTATTACTGGATGGATCGGAATCGGACGATTGCCATTCTCAAAAATTATTCTCTACCGACTTTAATTTTAATCTTTCCGGCCTGGTTTATTATGGAGCTTGGTTTATTAATTTTCTCTTTGCAATCAGGCTGGTTTAAAAAACGGCTAG
>CAIVBF010000044.1 GCA_903904095.1 uncultured bacterium
AATTTTTCAATAAAAAAAGAGACTTGGTCAGAATCTCCAACATGTAAGAAAGGAATATCTTTGCAGGTAATATAATGGCAGCTGCCAAGAACTATATCTATTTTATATTGAGAAAGGCATTGTTTAATATCATTTTCATATTCCTTAAAATAATCAACCTCTAAGCCCTTTAGAACTTTTAAATTAAATTCATCGTCCAACTTTTCAATCAAGTTGAAATAAGAAGTAAGATCGGTTGTTTTTCGGCCATCATTAGGAATTAAATCCTTTTGAAAAAACAAAGTATCATGATCTTCAGTTATTTTATTTGGATTTTTAGCAAAAAGAAAATTAAAATGCTCGGTTATAGCAACCTCCTCAAAACCAATATCATCAACAGTCTTGATAATATCTCTTAAGTCATCATCCGTATGATCTAGAAGACCGGAATGGAGATGGTAATCTTTCATAAGTATTTCTACCTTTTAATAATTTTATTAGGCAAGTATTTTTGTAAAACTTCTGGAACTAAAATACTGCCGTCGGCTTGCTGATAATTTTCTAAAATAGCAATTAGCATTCTCGGGCTAGGAATGGCAGTACTATTCAACATATGAACGTATTTTGTCTCTTTATTATCCTTATAACGAATATTCAATCTTCTGGACTGCCAATCCAAAAAATTTGAAGCTGATCCGGTTTCGCCATAAGCATTCATGCTTGGGATCCAAGCTTCAAGGTCATATTGTTTATACTTACCAGCACTTAAATCTCCGGTACAGATCATCAGTTGCCTGTAAGGAATATTTAAATCTTCGTGCATTTCTTTAGCGACTGAAATTAATTCTTGATGTAGTTTTTCCGATTCTTCCGGGTCGGCATGAGTAATCGCCACCTGTTCTATCTTCATAAATTCATGCACGCGATAAATACCTTTTGTATTTTTCCCATAACTGCCGATTTCACTTCTATAGCATTGGGAAAAGCCGCAGAGTTTCATCGGCAATTTTTTCTCATCTATAATCTCATCGGAATAATAACCAAGAATTGCCGGCTCTGCCGTACCAATTAGGAATTTATCTTCTTTCTTTACCGTCCCGTCAGCTGTTTTTTCTTCACTGTTAGCAATTTTATAAATTTCATCAATTTCCGGATTATAGTGTCGGCCAGAAAAATAACCACTGCCTAGTAATACGAATTCTTTAACGAGTGTCGGCGGAATAATTGGTGTAAATCCTTTCTTAATCAATTTTTCCAAGGCATACATCATTAGACCCATTTGAAGCATTACCGCCTCATTCTTGACGTAATATCCACGATAACCGGCCACCTTAGCCCCTCGGGAGAAATCAATCAAGTCTAAACTCTCAGCTAGTTCAATATGGCTTTTCGGCGGAAAATCAAATTTTCTTGGCTCTCCCCATTTATAGACCTCTACATTAAAATTATCATTTTTGCCATAAGGAACATCCTGTGACGGCACGGTCGGAACTTTAACCATTAAATCAAAATATTCCTCATCAATATTCTTTAGTTCTTGCTCTAAAGCAGTAATTTTATTCTTTGATTCTTTCAACATGGCTATAGTTTCCTCGTCAGGCTTAACTTTTGAAAGTTTATTTTGTTCCGTCTTAAGGCTTTCTATTTCACGAGTTGTGGCTGACCTTGCTTTATCAACTTCTAAAAGACGGTCAATATCCATTTTAATATTCTTATCAGAAATTGCCTTTTTAACCTTGTCTATATTCTCACGAATAAACTTAATGTCTAACATAATTTTCTTTTAAATTTAATATGTAAAATTATAGTTACTTTTTTGAATTTTGTCAAAAAATGCCAGTATTTTACTTAATCGGGCTAAAGCTTCGCAATCTTTTAACCGTTTCTTTCAGTGATTTAATAGTATAGTCAATTTCTGACTTTTTATTGAATCTCCCAAAAGAAAAACGGATGTTGCTATTCAAGAAATTTTTATCAAGACCGATTTCCTTTAAAACATACGAGGCTTTTAAGTCAGTAGCCGAACAAGCCGAGCCTGTTGAAACATAAATCCCTTTATAGGATAAATCCATTAAAATAGCCTCTCCCTCAATATAGCTAAACATTATGTTTAAATTAGCCGGTACGCGACTTTTTAAAGATCCATTAAGTCTAACCTCCGGGATTTCTTTTTTTATTTTAGTCCAAAAATAATCACGTAAAACTTTAATATTTTTTAAATAAGCAGTTCTTTCTTTATAAGCTAAATCCAAGGCAAACGCTAGACCCATAATTGACGGTAAATTATAAGTGCCGGAACGATAACCATCTTCCTGCCCGCCACCGACAATAAGCGGTTTAACTTTTACTTTTCGGTTAATATAAGCCACGCCGACTCCCTTCGGACCGTAGAATTTATGAGCGGAAAGACTTAGAAAATCAATGCCCATCTTTTTAACATCAATTTTTAAGTATGGAATAGCTTGGACCGCATCGGTATGAAAATAAGCACCATGTTTATGAGTAATCTTGGCCAATGCCTCAACATCATTTATCGTACCGATTTCATTGTTGACCATCATAACGGAAACAAGAATTGTTTTTTCGTCAATTAGCTTTTCAAGTTCTTCTGGCTGGACAATGCCCTCTTTATCGGCCCTAACAAACTCAACGACGAAGCCCTCTTTAACTAATTCAAGGGCTGATTCCCTGACGCAAGGGTGTTCAATTGAAGAAATAATTATTTTATTTTTGATTTCTGTTTTATTAGCCTTAGCTGCCCCCTTGATTATAAAATTATTCGCTTCCGTTGCTCCGGACGTAAAAATAACCCCAGAGGCGTCGCCACCAAGATTCTTGGCGACTGTTTCTCTGGCCTTACAAAGGTCTAAATACGCTTCTTGACCTAGAGAATGGATTGACGATGCATTTCCATATTTATCGGTCAAATATGGCCTCATATAAGCCAAGACGCGTGGGTCTAACCGCGTGGTTGCGGCATTATCTAAATATACTTTCATAT
>CAIVBF010000045.1 GCA_903904095.1 uncultured bacterium
ACGATACTATTGTTATGAAAGATGGAACTCTAAGGGCGGTCCTGCTTGTTTCTAGTATTAATTTTGCCTTGAAGAGCGAGGACGAACAAGACGCGGTTATTGAATCTTATGTTCGTTTTATAAATAACTTAAGTTTTACGCTTGAGATCGTTATTCAATCTCGTGAATTAGATATTGATAATTATCTAGAATATTTAAAAGAAAAGGAGAAAGAACAGCTTAATAAATTATTAAAAATTCAGACGGCCGATTATATCCAGTATATTCAGGAGCTTACTTCGCTAGGCAAGATTATGAATAAGCGTTTTTATGTTGTTGTTCCTTATGATCCTCTAACCGATAAACGGAAGAATTTTTTTAGCCTTATCAGTGAAGCCCTTCGTCCGGCAACAATTATTAAATTAAAAGATAAAACATTTAAAGAATATCAGGAAATGCTAGAGCGCCGTGTTGAGAGTGTCGGCGGCGGTTTAGAATCAATGGGCGTAGCGATTGCCCGATTAGATACGCAAAGTTTGATTGAATTATACTATAAGACATATAATCCGGAAACAGCTAAAAATCAGAATCTGGTTGATTTAGATAAGATTAGGGTTGAGTAGAAAATAAGCTTGATAATTAATTTTTATGATTGATTTTAGTAAAGAAAAAGAAGGAAAAAAAGTTTCTTTCAATACACCGGTTACTTTTGGCGCGCCTAAAACTTCTCCGGAAATTGAAGCTAATCCTAAATTGACCAGGGAAGTTATTGAGGAAGAAAAAGCTTTCCGCCGCGGCGTTTTATCAGTCCGCGATATTATTGCGCCATCTAGTTTTAAGGTTGATGCTAATTTTTTAAGATTAGGCGATAAATTTCTGCGAACTATTT
This sequence comes from uncultured bacterium, assembly GCA_903904095.1. Lineage (GTDB taxonomy): Bacteria > Patescibacteriota > Patescibacteriia > Patescibacteriales > UBA12465 > UBA12465. Next base: position 869 of record CAIVBF010000045.1, read on the forward strand.
TTGTAATTAGCTATCCGCGTTATATTTCGGTCGGCTGGTTCGCGCCGATTATCAATTTAAATTTTACCTTTGATGTTTCCATGTTCTTTTATCCGGTTAAATCTTCAATCGTTTTAAAACAGCTTAAGAATAAGGTCGGTACTTTAGAAGCGCAGATTATTTCTGACTCAGAAAAAGGGGCAGCTCGTGATCCACTTCGTGAAACGGCTTTAAGAGATATTGAATATTTACGCGACTCTTTAACTCAGGGAACGGAAAAGTTCTTCCAGTTCGCGCTGTACATTACTTTGTACGCCGATACTTTAGACGGTCTAGATAGATTGTCTGATCAGGTTGAGGACATTTTCGGTTCGCGCCTAGTTTATTCTCGTCGGGTTTATTATCAGGCGGAGCAAGGATTTAATTCTACCTTGCCTCTAGGAAATGATGAGTTATATATTACTTTTAACATGAATTCTTCGCCGATTGCTTCTTCTTTCCCATTTATTTCTTCAGAGCTTACCAGCGATCGCGGAATTTTATATGGGATTAACCGCCATAATAATAGTTTAATTTTATTTGATCGCTTTTCCTTGCAGAACGCTAATTCAGTTGTTTTCGCTACATCAGGGGCGGGAAAATCCTATGCGATTAAATTAGAAATATTGCGCTCTTTAATGCTCGGGTCAGATGTTATTGTTATTGATCCGGAATACGAATATAAACATTTAGCGGAAGCGGTCGGCGGAACTTATGTTAATATTTCCTTGTCCAGTGAAAATAAGATTAATCCTTTTGACTTGCCTCGCTCAGTCGGTGGGGAAGCAAAGCCAAAAGATATTATCCGCAGCGCCGTTATTACTCTTAAGGGTTTAGTTCGTTTAATGCTTGGTAATTTAAGCTATGATGAAGACTCACTTGTTGACCGAGCGCTATTAGAAACTTACGCGAAAAAAGATATTACGCCCGATTCGGATTTAAGTAAGATTGAGCCGCCAACCATGGCTGATTTCGGACAAGTTTTAGAGGGAATGGAAGGGGGTACAGACTTAGGATTACGTTTGAAAAAATATACGGAAGGTACTTTCGCCGGCTTACTCAATAACCCGACTAACGTTGAAATGAATAATCAATTAGTTTGCTTTTCGGTCCGCGATCTAGAGGACGAACTTCGTCCAATTGCGATCTATACGATTATTAATTATATCTGGAATATTGTTCGCAGTGAGATGAAGAAAAGAATCCTGGTTATTGATGAGGCCTGGTGGATGATGCAGCACGAAGATTCGGCTAAATTTATTTTTGCGCTAGTTAAGCGTTGCCGTAAATATTATTTAGGCGTAACAACAATTACTCAGGATGTTAATGACTTTTTAACCTCGCCTTACGGGCAAGCAATTGTTACTAATTCTTCCTTACAGATTCTTTTAAAGCAGTCTCCGGCGGCGATTGATTTAGTTCAGAAAACTTTTCTTTTAACTGAGGGAGAAAAATTTTTGCTTCTTGAATGTGGTGTCGGGGAAGGAATATTTTTTGCCGGCAATAAGCACGTCGCCATGAAAGTCGTTGCTTCATATACAGAGGATCAATTAATTACTTCCGATCCGCGCCAGCTTTTAGAAATTGAAGAAGCGAAGAAAGAATTTGCGGAAAAAAATAAAGAGCAAATATAATTTATAATCATTAAATCATATGCAACAGGATAATCGTAAAAAAATCGGGCTCGTTGTAATTATTATCGGGCTTCTAATTATAATCGCCATTATTTATTTCGGTTTTTTTAGAAATAAAGCGGCAGTTGTAGAAACGCCGGCGGGGCCGACAATAAATAATAATCAACTGCCAGCTGGGACAAGCTCTGAGCCGGTTATTGAGGCGGCCAGAAATGAAAATATCACCTATGATTTAACCAAAGAAAAGCCGCATAAAATTAACGGTAGCGATGTCGCTAAAATAGCGATGGCTTTCGCGGAGAGATTTGGATCATATTCTAATCAATCAAGCTATGGTAATTTTACGGATTTGAAAATCTGGATGACTAATAATATGAAAGACTGGGCGGATAATTATGTTATTGATCTAAAAGCCAGTTCAACAAATCAAACCGGTTATTACGGGATAACCACAAAGGCTTTAACCAGCGAGGTCAAGAAATTTGATGATAATGCTGGTATTGCCCAGATAGTTATTACGACTCAGCGTCAAGAAACTACCGTTGATAGTAATTCTAAGCCGTCTTATATTCAAAAACTAGATTTAGATTTTAAAAAAGTTAATAATGAATGGTTA
>CAIVBF010000046.1 GCA_903904095.1 uncultured bacterium
AAATAATTAAATTTATGATTATTTCTTTAAGCGGGGCTCATGGTTCCGGAAAAAGTACAATTGCTCAGATGCTGGCCGACAAATTAGCTTGGCCTCGTTACTATATCGGGGGTTTAAGACGGGAAGCGGCCGCTAAAAAGGGGATGACTTTAGCCGAATATAATAAATTAGGCGAAACAGACCCCTCTACCGACCAAGAAGTTGATGAATACCAGAAGAAATTAGGTGAAACGCAGGATAATTTTATAATTGAAGGCCGAACCTCTTGGTTTCTCATCCCTCATTCTTTAAAAATATACCTTGATGTTAACGAAGAAGAGGGCAGTAAGCGTGTTTTTAGCCAATTACAGCATAAAAATAACCGAAACGAAGATAAAGAGCTTGATACGCTAGAAAGCGTTAAGGAGAGCATGAATAAGCGCCTAGAAAGCGATCGTTTAAGGTATAAGAAGTATTATGATATTGACGTTAATGACGTTAAGCATTATGATTTTTACCTAGATACGACCAATTTAAATCGGGAAGAGGTTTTTAATGTTGTTTATGAATGGGTTAAAGAACAGCTTGACAAGGGCAAAAATTAATTATAATATTAGCATTATTAAACAAAAGCTCTTACGATAAGATTAAGAATCTTGTTTTTATTAATTTAATTATATGGTTGAGACAAAATTAGAACTAAAACCGGGCATGACTGTTCGTGTTCACCAAAAAATCAAAGAGTTGAATTCAAAAGGCGAGGAAAAAGAAAGAATTCAGTATTTTGAAGGCATGATTATTGCTCGTAAACACAATAAAGAAGTTGGGGCGACTATTACTATTAGAAAAATTTCTGATGGTGTTGGCGTTGAAAAGATTTTCCCTTTAAATTTACCAACAATCACTAAAATTGAAGTTAAGAAAGTGGCGGAAGTACGAAGAGCAAAACTTTATTATTTAAGAGGAAACTATAAGAAAAAGTTGAAAGAAAAAGTCGTTAAGTAAACGGCTTTTTTGGGAAATTCCGGGCGAGTGGTGAAATTGGTATACACGCAAGCTTGAGGTGTTTGTGGCCGAAAGGCCGTGGAGGTTCAAGTCCTCTCTCGCCCACAAGCGTTTAGGGCGCATAGCTCAGCTGGTTAGAGCACTTCGTTTACACCGAAGGGGTCCAGGGTTCGAATCCTTGTGCGCCCACAAAAAATAAAACCCTAGCTGTTGCTAGGGTTTTATTTTAAACTTCTTAATTATGATAAATACTATTACTAAAAACAGTGAAGAGACTTTTGAACTTGGTTTAAAGTTTGGTCAAAGCCTGAAAGGCGGAGAAGTTTTAGTATTACAAGGTAATTTAGGGGCCGGAAAAACTTGTTTTTTACAGGGCCTCGCTAAAGGAATCGGTGTTAGGGATAAAGTTAATAGCCCGACCTTTAATATTTTAAAGGTTTATCGGATTCCCGTCTTTAAAAAGCTTAAAATAGGGCCGAAAACATTCTGTCATATTGATGCTTATCGTTTAAGAGATGAAAAAGATTTGATTAGTTTAGGAATTGAAGAATTTTTTTCTGACTTAAAGAATATTACCGCCATTGAATGGGCCGAGAAAGTTAAAAAAATTTGGCCG
>CAIVBF010000047.1 GCA_903904095.1 uncultured bacterium
GCTGGGAGATAATTAAATATTAAAAAAGACGTTCTAACAAAACGTCTTTTTTAATATTTTTGAATTATTTTACGGTTGTAGTTGCCGTAGCCGGAGCAGTGGCGGGAATGGCTCGGTTTTCCGTGTTCAAACCAGCACTTCCTTGGGCGGGAATTTGGCCATCTTGACCACCATTTTGATAATACATCATTCCTTTACCTCCTTGAAGATTAACAGCTCTTCCTCCCTGCATCATCTCCCTTCTTCCGCCTCGTTCAAAGTTATCAAAACCACCACAAGTTCGGTTATTGTAGCCAAAGCTATGATTACGGCTTGAATGAGAACCAATAGCAGCGCCAATCGCTAAAAGCAGAACCGCCACTAAAACTAGCAAGGAAATAACTAATGGCTTACTCATTTTTGTGTTTAATTCCATACAATTTTTTATTAAATTTAAATTTATTATCTTATATATTGATACGCATATGCCTATAATTTCTTCAATTTAAAAAATAGGCCCGCCTATAAGACGAGCCTATTTTTATCTTTTAGTCTATAGCTTTAATATTTCAGCAATGTAATCAATATCTTTATCGCCTCGTCCGGACAAATTAACGATAATAATTTTATCCCGACCTAGAGTCGGGGCAATCTTAATCGCCTGCGCTAAAGCATGCGAACTTTCTAGGGCCGGAATTATTCCCTCTATTCTTGTTAAATCTAAAAAAGCTTGTAGTGCTTCTTTATCATTAATAGTTTCATAAGTAACTCTTCCTCTATCTTTTAAATCGGAATGAATCGGCCCGACGCCCGGGTAATCCAAGCCCGAAGCAATTGAATGAACCAGAAGTGGTTCATTGTTTTCATCCTGTAAAAGATAAGTAAACATGCCGTGAAGATTTCCCGGTTTACCATAAGTTAAAGTCGCCGCATGATCGCCAGCTTTAAAACTCTTTCCGCCCGGTTCAACGCCAATCATCTTAATTTCCGCTTCATCTAAAAATTCATGGAATAAACCGATCGCATTTGAACCGCCACCGACACAAGCGATTAGATAATCCGGCAATCCTTTTTCTTGATCTAATATTTGCTCACGAGCCTCTTTCCCAATTACCGACTGGAAATCCCTAACCATCATTGGAAATGGATGCGGACCGACAATTGAACCAATCCCAAAAAATATATTTTGAGGATCTTTAGCATAGGCTTCAAAGGCACTATCAACCGCCTCTTTTAATGATCGTCCGCCGGACTTAACCGTTACTACCTTGGCTCCTAATAATTGCATTCTAATAACATTTGGATGTTGTTTCAAGACGTCTATTTCGCCCATGTGTATCTCGCATTCTAAACCGACCAAAGCGGCGGCCGTTGCCAGGGCGACTCCGTGTTGTCCGGCGCCGGTCTCGGCCAATAATTTTGTTTTCCCCATTCTTTTAGCTAATAGTGCTTCGCCTAAAGTATGATTTATTTTATGAGCCCCGGTGTGATTTAGATCTTCCCGCTTTAAATATATTTTCGCTCCGCCTAATCTCTCTGATAAATTCTTTGCATAATATAAAGGTGACGGCCGCCCGACATAATTTCTTAATAAACTTTCATACTCATTCCTGAAATCAGGATCGGCCTGTGCACTTTCATAAGCAGCGCTTATTTCATTGAATATCTTTTTTAACTCTCCCGGAATAATCTGTCCGCCATACTCACCGAAGTAGCCATCGCTATTCGGTAATAATTTTAAGGAATTTTTCATATATATAATATTTAAATAA
>CAIVBF010000048.1 GCA_903904095.1 uncultured bacterium
CCACCAAATAGGAAAATAAAAAATATCACCGACGATACGGAAAATAATTTTACCACTATACGTAAGAGAATTATGTTGAAACATTCAAAAAGCTTTAATATTATTACTCTTATATTAACATAAATAAATAATGAAGACAATTTATTTTAAGCAGCCAAAGAGTTATTGGATATGCTTATATTGATGAGTATAATTGACACTTTTTTTTACATATACTATTATTAATTTAGCACTCTATCAATTAGAGTGCTAAATATCAATTAGAAACTATACTAAAACCTAATCAATAATAATATGTTTAATAAATTTACCGATAAATCTCAGGAAGTAATAATAAATGCCCAGATAATTGCTTCAGATTATGGTCAATCTAACATTGAGGCTCTTCATATTTTTCTGGCCTTATTGGAACAAAGTGAAAGTCTAATTAAGCCGATCTTAGAAAAGATGAAAATTGATCCGGAAATGATTGAAGACTACACCGTTAAAGAAATTCAAAAATTACCTCATGTAAAAGTAAACCCGAATATCGGTCCGATTCAGGCTGTTTCCGGCACAGCTGAAACAGCGACGATTTTAGAAAGAGCGCAAAAAGAAGCTGACGGTATGAATGATGATTTTATTTCAACTGAACATATTTTATTAGCTCTAATCGGCATAGCTTCCCCGGCCCAAAAGATACTTTTAAATTTTAAAGTTGAATATCAGGCCGTCAAAGATATTCTAAAGGAACTTCGCGGTAATCAAAAAATTAGCGATCCTTTCCCAGAAAATAAATATAAAGTTTTAGAAAAATACACAACTAATTTAACTGAACTCGCTCGCCAAGAGAAATTAGATCCCGTTATTGGTCGGGACCAAGAAATTCGTCGGATCATGCAGGTATTATTAAGAAGAACAAAAAATAATCCTGTTCTAATTGGAGAGGCTGGCACCGGAAAAACGGCGATAGCCGAGGGTCTGGCACAGAGAATCGTTTCCGGTGATGTCCCGGAAAATTTAAAAAATAAAGAAATTATCAGTCTTGATTTAGGCGCTTTAATTGCCGGAGCAAAATTTCGTGGTGAGTTTGAAGATCGCCTTAAGGCCGTTCTAAAAGAAATTAAATCGCAGAGCGGAAGAATTATTTTATTTATTGACGAATTACATACTCTTATCGGAGCCGGCGCATCAGAAGGATCAATGGACGCTTCTAATATGTTAAAGCCGGAATTAGCTCGCGGAGAGTTAAGAACGATCGGCGCGACAACAACGAAAGAATACCAAAAATATATTGAAAAAGACTCAGCCCTAGAACGCCGTTTCCAGCCCATTTACGTTAACGAACCGAGCATTGAAGACACCATAAGCATGTTAAGAGGCTTAAAAGAAAAATACGAAGTTCATCATGGCGTTAGAATAACTGATAATGCTTTAATCGCCGCCGCTAAATTATCTAGCCGCTATATAACTGATCGTTTTTTACCAGACAAAGCGGTTGATCTAATTGATGAAGCAACTTCTTCCTTGCGAATGGAGATTGATTCAATGCCCGACGAACTAGATCAGTTAAAAAGGCGGATTAACCAGTTAGAATTAAATAGAGCGGGACTAATGACAACTGATAAAAAATCTTCAAGGCTGCGGCCGGTCAATCAAGAACTAGCTAAATTAAAAGAAAAGGCTGATCAATTAGAACTGCACTGGAATAATGAAAAAAATATTATTTCCCAAATCCGTGATTCTAAAAAAGAAATAGAAGAATTAAAAATAAAATCCGAAATTGCTCAAAGACAAGGAGCTGATTTAAGCGAGGTTGCTAAGATTAAATATGGTTTAGTCCCGGAATTAGAAAATAAAATTAGCCGCTTACAAGATGAGCTACTAAAAATTCAGAAAAAAGGACAACGCATATTAAAAGAAGAGGTGTCCGAAGAAGATATCGCTAAAGTAGTTGCTCGTTGGACCGGTGTCCCGGTTAACCGGATGCTTGAAGATGAAATAAAAAGATTATCAAATGCCGAAGAAGAGCTTGGCAAGGAAGTAGTTGGGCAAGAAGAGGCTATAAAAGCAGTGGCTAATGCTATCCGCCGATCGCGAGCCGGGATTAACGAAGAAAAAAAACCAATTGGCTCCTTTCTATTTGTCGGGCCGACTGGAGTCGGAAAGACTGAATTAGCAAAGTCCTTAGCTCACTTTATGTTTGATGACGAGAAATCATTAGTTCGTTTAGATATGAGTGAATTCATGGAAAAACATTCAGTTGCTAAATTAATCGGTTCCCCTCCTGGCTATATCGGACACGATGACGGCGGTCAATTAACTGATAAAATTAGACGCCATCCTTATAGCGTCGTCTTATTTGATGAAATTGAAAAAGCTCATCCGGATATGTTCAATCTTCTTTTACAGATTCTTGACGACGGGAGGCTAACCGATTCAAAAGGCAGAACCGTTAACTTTAAAAATACGATTATTATCATGACCTCTAATCTTGGCAATGAAATAATTAAACAGTATTCAATCGGTTTTAGCGACGGTGAAGATAAAAAACAACAAAAAGTAACTCAGAGCCTAGAAATGAAAGAGAAAATAGATAAAATCCTAAAAAATAATTTTAAATTAGAATTTTTAAATAGAATAGACGAGATCGTTCTCTTCCATAGCTTAAGCCCGGAAGATTTAGAACATATTGTTGATTTAGAATTAATTAAGGTTGAAAAACGCTTAAATAATAAAAATATTATTATTAAAGTAAGTCCAAAAATCAAGAAAATGTTAGCGGTTAAGGGCTATGATATTACTTACGGCGCCAGACCTTTAAAAAGACTGATTCAAACAATGATTTTAGATGAATTAGCGCTAGAAATAATTGAAGGCAAAGTTAAGGAGGGTGATAAAGTAAAAATTGAACTTGAGGGGACGGAAAAAGTCTTGATTACGGCCAATAGATAATATAATACTATTTTACCGACAAAAGCTCTGCTATTTAGCGGAGCTTTTTATTATTGACAAAAATCCGTCACCTAGATAGTATTAGGGGAATTTGTATTTTGACAATTATAAACCATTAATAAAATCTGCCATGAAAACAGAAGAAGGAAGAATGCCTTGGTTCTATTTACCACTATTTTTTATGATCATAACGGCTTGTTTTTACGGCGTTATGTATCTGATTACGAGTCACATTCCGACCGTAGATAAGTTGACCTATGTTTACTACTCAAGTCCAACACCGAACACAGAGACTTCTGAGCTTATTGAATACCTGTTGCCGATCAGTATTTCTAAACTTTGGGATGTTTTATTCATAAGCATTCTGATATTACTTTTTACCAAAACACTCCGCTGGATTAAAAAAATTGATTTTTTTCCAATAGTATTACTGGTAATGATGTACTTTGAAATCGCATTCTTTCTGTTTAGTATTTCATCCGGAAGAGACGCATTTTCAATTTACCTTATGGCTCTATTATTATTGGGGCCCTGGTTGATTTTTTTTATTTCTCTGTTTCAGGGAATAGATAACGATTTGCGAGAAAACATTGCTGAAAATGCTTTAATTGCCCTTATTTCGGCATTATTTCTAGGATTCAAAGTTGGCTTTCTCCTGGGTTTTGTTTTGGGGATTGCTATTTTTGGAGCTTGTGTGGTGCTGTCAATATTAGGAAAAGTCATTATCGTAGCGTATCTCCTAATTTCAGTATTGGTGAAAAAAGCCACGGCTTTATTTAGCATTATAAAAAAAGCCTTGACTAAAAAGTCAATTAAGCCTATAATATAAGCTCACTTTAAAATTTCAGTCATGCACAACAACGAAGCGGTATTCTTAGATACCGCGCTAATCCCAGAGCACCTTCTGCCTCAAAAAAGAACCGATAAAACTTCGGAAGATATAACGGAGGTAGAGTGTAACTACTATTTTTAATAACTTTGAATAGTGTTACAAAGAAGGGTCCAAAAAACGGACCCTTTTTTTTATTTTTAATTACGATCTTCTTTATACTTACTTCTTTTCATTAAAAATAACATTTGGTTTATTTTTCTTACCGGAATAAAAAGTTACATTAAATTTTAAACCATTATCTTTATACTTTTTAATTTCTAATTTATTAATTCCCTGGGTCTTCTGGTCGGATGCAATAACGG
>CAIVBF010000049.1 GCA_903904095.1 uncultured bacterium
GCTCTGTTGGAATAAGTGAAAATCATTGCTCGCTTGGTAGTTTCAATTTTTTTTCTTAGATTCATAATATGGACCTCAATAGTATTGGAAAATGGATCGGCATTTTCGTCCCAAACGTGTTCCATTATTTTTTGGCGTGATAAGATTTCTCCTTTATTCTCAATTAAATATTGGAGAAGGGCAAATTCTTTAGAGGAGAGGGAGATTTTCTTGCCGCTTTTAGTAATTAAAAATCTATCGGGCTGCATTTCTAGGTCGCCGATTGTCAAAATCTTATTTTTGATGTTTTGCGGTCGCCGCAAAAGAGCTTTGATTCTAGCTAATAATTCTGCTAAGGTAAAAGGTTTTGCTAAATAATCATCGGCTCCTAAGTTAAGAAGTTCAACTCGGTCATTGATTTCCGACCGGACGCTAAGAACTAATATCGGCGTGCTACGTTTCTCGTTTCTAATTCGTTCAATTATTTCCCGGCCGTTTAATAATGGTAGATTATAATCGGTAATTATTAGATCATAACTATTTATTAGAGCCAGATTTAAACCTTTTTCACCGTCTTCGGCCGTGTCCACGGCATAAGCAAGCGGCTTTAGGGCAGTTGATAGTAAACAGCTTAATTCTTTGTCGTCTTCAATTATAAGGAGGCGCATATTTTTTATTTTTATTTTAACTGTAAATTTATTTTTAGACAATAATATTAAGTAAGAGTTAAATATTAATTTTATTATACCGCAAGTGGGATAAAGAAAATCTAAATTTTTTATAAAGAAAAAATAAAGACTAATTTTTATATAGGTAATTATATTTTTAGCCATGTTTGCCTTTATTTTCCAATAAAGCTAATATTTATATATGATAAAATATGTAAAATGAAGATTAATCATAAGAAAAATTGGCTTAAATTCCTGCAAGATCAGGGTTCAGACCCTTTCGCTATTAAAGAAGGGAATTTTCGTTTTGGCCAACTTAAAGATTCTCTCCATTACTCTGATTGGACGGAGGGATCTTTTTTGTCAGATAGCGGACACAAAGAAACGGTTAGCAGAACATTTGATCTCGGTAAATTAAAATATTTTGCCATTGTTGGTTTTTTAGTCCTGGGAATTTTAATTATTCGTTCGGTATGGCTACAGGTAATTAAAAGTGATTACTACCGCCTTCTAGCGGAAGATAATCGTCTTAGGGCGGAAATGATTGAACCGAAGAGAGGAATTATTTATGATAAATCTTGGCGGCCATTAGTTAGAAATAAAGCGAATTTTGTTTTATATTTTAGGCCGATTGATTTGCCGAAAGATGAATTAGTTAGAGATAATCTAATTAGGACTATTAGCCAAGTTTTAGAAAATGGGCAAGCTTCATCTTCGGATATTTTTGCCAATTTAGAAAACAATATGTCCGGACTAGCTTCGGATAATAAAACGCAAGTGATCTCCGATAATCCCTCTTTTTATAAAATAAAAGATATCTTATCTAAAGTTCAGGCTGGTTCTCTTGAGTCTTATAAACCTTTATTTGTCATGGATAATATAGAGTATGATAAGGCGATGCTTATCGCTCTAAAATTATCTAATTGGCCGGGCGTTTTTTTATCAAATAAAATACGTCGCGAATATCTTCTTCCCAGTCAAAACGGAACAAGTATTTTAGGGGAAAGCTCTTTGTCGCATGTTCTTGGCTATACGGGCAAAATTAATGACCAGGAGTTAAAAACTTTAGGTCCTGATTATTCCTTGATTGATTATGTCGGTAAATCCGGTTTAGAATATTCTTGGGAAAAAGAATTGAAAGGCATCGCTGGGAAGAAAAATATTGAGGTAGATGCTCTGGGTCGCCAGAAAAAGATTATTAATGAAGTCCCCGAACAGGACGGCTCAAACTTACTATTAGCCCTTGATTTGGATTTACAGCAAAAAGCAGAAGAAATCACTAATATTTATTTGAAAAAGGCTAATTTACACCGCGCTTCAGTTGTGGTTATGAATCCTAATAACGGGGAAATTATGGCCTTCGTTTCTTTACCTGGTTATGATAATAATTTATTTGCCAAAGGGATAAGCCAGGCTGATTATGATAAATTTTTAAATGATCCTGACCATCCTCTTTTTAATAGGACTATTTCCGGTGAATTTCCATCCGGGTCAACTATTAAACCTATCTTTGCGGCCGGAGCTTTACAGGAAAAAATTATTACCGAATTTACTAGTTTTTTAAGTAATGGCGGTTTAAGAATTGGACAGTGGGTTTTTCCGGACTGGAAGGCGGGCGGACATGGACAGACTAATGTTAGAAAAGCGTTAGCGGAATCGGTTAACACCTTCTTCTATTATATTGGAGGCGGCTATAAAGATTTTAAAGGTTTAGGCGTTGATGGTTTAGTAAAATACGCTAAACTTTTTGGGTTAGGAGAGGTAACTGGTATTGATTTGCCTGGCGAGAGAGCCGGATTTGTGCCGACAGCCGCTTGGAAAGAAGAAACAAAAAATGAAGCTTGGTATATAGGAGACACTTATCACTTTGCAATTGGTCAAGGCGATGTTTTAGTAACCCCTCTCCAGGTTGCTAATTATACGGCGGCCATCGCTAATGGAGGAACACTTTATGAGCCTCATTTAGTCTCTAAGGTTTTAAATTCCAATAATCAAGTTATTAAAGATATTAAGCCGGTTGTAATTAGACAAAATTTAATTGATCCGGCTAATTTAGAAATTGTTAGAGAGGGTATGCGTCAAACCGTTACGGCCGGCAGCGCCAGGTCCCTAAATACTCTACCTGTCGCCGTGGCTGGAAAAACGGGGACAGCTCAGTGGTCAACAAAAAAAGGTCCTCATGCTTGGTTTATTGGCTTTGCTCCCTATGATAAACCGCAATTAGCGATTATGGTTTTAGTTGAAGAGGGAGTTGAAGGAAGTACTATTGCTGCACCGATCGCCAAAGATATTCTAAATTGGTATTTTAGCCCTCGCCCTGGTTTAGTAAACGCTACTAGCACTGCCACAACCACTTTAATTATTTCAAATACTGCGACTACCACGAAACCGGTTAAAATTAAAAATTAAATTTATGCCGTTATCAATACATTTATCTATTCATTTCCTGGTGGCTGTTCTGGTTGGTTATTCAGCCAGTCTTTATTTTAAAAAAAGATCAATTACTTTTATCGCGGCAATTATAGGCGGTTTTTTTATTGATCTAGATCATGTTTTAGAATATTTTTTATATTACGGTCCTCACTTTAATCTAAATTATTTTCTAACGGGCAGAGAATTTTTGTTGAGCGATAAAATTCATTTATTTTTTCATGCCTGGGAGTATATTCCTATTTTACTTTTAGTTTCCTATTTTCTCAGAAAGCGTAGAAATTTAGCTATTTTTGTTTTTACTCTTTGTTTGGCCGGGAGCTTCCATTTGGTTTCCGATGTCTTTATTAATAAGTATCCTTTCAAGTTTTATTCTATTAGTTATCGGGCGAGCCAAAATTTTCTTTCTTCTAATCTCTTAAGTCCGGAGCAATATCAAAAAAATCTGGAGTCAAAAGAATATCTCGGCATCTAGGCTATTAATCAATACATTTTAAAATAATTAGCACTCTCTTGACTTGAGTGCTAATTTTGTTTATAATGGTTTTATATGATTTCAGACCGTAAAAAATTAATTTTAGAAACTCTGATTAAGGAATATTTAAAAACCGCCACGCCGGTTTCTTCGGGTATTTTAGTTGATAAGTATAAACTAGATATTTCTCCAGCGACCGTGCGGAATGAAATGATGGAGCTTGAAGAAGAAGCTTTTATTTATCAGCCGCACACTTCCGCGGGACGTATTCCGACTGAAGCAGCTTATAATCTAATTCTTAACGGCTTAAATAAAGATAAAAAGAAAAAAGAGCTGAAAGACACTGAATTAAAATTATTGGATCAGTTATTTAAAAACGATGAATCTTCTTATAAGCAGACCGCTAAAGCGATTGCGGAATTATCAGGTGCGGCGGTTTTCTGGGCTTTCCATAAAAACGATTTGTATTATACGGGATTGGCTAATTTATTCGCTCAACCGGAGTTTAAGGAAGTAAATATGGTTTGCGATGTCTCAAATATTATTGATCGTATGGAAGAAATAATTGATGAGATATTTGAAGATTTAGAACTAGGCGGACAGACTTTAATCGGTTCTAAAAATCCTTTCGGAAATTTTTTAAGTACAGTTTTAGTTAAATATAAAAATAATAATCAAACCGGTATTTTTGGAATTCTGGGACCAATGCGAATGAATTATAGCCGCAACTTGTCTCTAGTTGAGTTTATTAAGCAAAAATTTGAATAATATGAGTGAAGAAAAAAAGATAAAATCAGAAGAAAAAGAAATGAAAAAAGGAATATATCGCCATTATAAAGGCGGCGAATATAAAATCTTAAATGAGGTGAAAAATTCGGAAAATCAGGAGGAAATGGTTGTTTATCAGGATTTAAATGATGAAAGCAAGATTTGGGTCCGCCCTAAAAAAATGTTTTTAGAAGATGTTGATGTCGCCGGCAACAAAAACCCGCGCTTTGAATTTATAAAAGAAAATGACGACGATTCGTTTGAAAATAAATATCTGCGAGCCCTCGCTGATTATCAGAATCTATTAAGACAGAGTCTAAAAGATAGAGAAGAGTTTGTAAAATATGCTTTAACTAATTTTTTAGAAGATATTCTGCCGGTTTATGATCATTTAAAAATGTCCCTTAATGGTTTGAAAGATGATGATCATAAAAATCCCTGGGTTGAGGGAGTAAAATATGTTTTAAAGCAATTTAAAGATGTACTAGAATCACATGGAATAGAAGAAATAAAAACAGTCGGTGAAAAATTTGATCATGAAACAATGGAAGCACTTGATGGGCAAGGTGAAAAAGTTAAGCAGGAAGTTACGGCTGGTTATAAGCTAAAAGGAAAGGTTATTCGCCACGCGAAAGTGATAGTTGAATAAATAATTAATTTTTTTCTTTTTATATCTACTTAATAAAGGATTAAGTTTTATAAAAAGATATATAAAAGTATGTCATTAATAAAATGGACTCCATTTTTTCCAGAGTATGATGACATGGATAAAATGATGAGTGAAATGTTACCGGCTGTCTGCGGCAATCAATATGGTTTTACCCCGGCGCTGGATATGTATGAAGACAAAGATAATGTTGTTATTGAAACGCAACTGGGCGGGATAGACCCCGAAAAAGTTGACATTTCTATTGAAAATAACATTCTAACGATTAAAGGTGAAAGCGAAAAGAAAAGTGAAATTGATGAAAAAAATTATTATCGCAAGGAAATTCGTCGCGGATCTTTTTATAGAACAGTGGCGATGCCGACAAAAGTTGATGGTGATAAGGCTAGCGCCGTTAATGAAGATGGAATTCTAAAAATTACTATTCCCAAGGCCGCTGAAATAAAACCAAAAACAATTAAGATTGAAAATAAGAAAAAATA
>CAIVBF010000050.1 GCA_903904095.1 uncultured bacterium
ATTATTAAAGCAAAGCAGTCCTTATCTTTTTGGGCCAACATTTTTTTAGATCCCTCAAGCTGGCCAATGATATTATTTATTCTCTGTTCAGTCGTTTTAATCATATAATGACAATATAGCATACACCCCTAGGGGGTGTCAAGTATTTTTATTTTTTAAGCAAAAGCCAATAATTATAATTATCTTTCCGGATAACTATATTACTAAATCCGGCCAACTTGGCCAGGCGAGATAATTCATTCTTTCTAAAAGCATGGTAATACCGCTCACTCGTTTCCTGTCCCTTTGAATTTTTCCAGGGAAATATAATATCGCCAAATTCTAAATTATTCTTAAAGATTATCTTATTAAAAAATGACTTAATGATTAAAAAGTAATATTTTCTTATTGCCCACATGTTCCAGTTACTGATAATAATCTTGCCATCTTCTGATAAACTATTTTTCATTGATCTTAAGGCCTGAACCCTTAATTCTCGGCTTGGCAAATGCTGTAAGGTTGCTAAACAAAAAATATAATCAAACTTTTCCCCCTGAATAATATCTAAATTTAAAATATCTGAGACAATAAAACGATAACCCGGATAATTATCGGAAGCAAATTTAATTAGCGACTCACTGTTATCAATTCCTAGATATTCAATTTTTTTATCTTTCAAAGCTTCAATCAGGCGCCCGTTGCCGCAACCTAAATCTAAAACCCGATCGCCGTCCTTAATATTTTTAGTAAATAAAAGCATTTCCGGCCAAATTTCTTTTTTTCTGGTCGTGTTAAAATCGGCGGCAATTTCATTATAATTGTCGTGAACTAATTTTAATAGATTATTAACCGTATTGTTATTCATAACTGAATTCACTAAGTAAAACCTGACACTCAATAAACTTCTAATTTAAAAACTTAAATATTCTTTTTTTTGATAGTCCTCTTTCCCCGCTTCTTTATTCTTCTGTACCTTTAAACAGCCATCACATTTTCCGCACGGCTTCGCCGTTAAATCGCCAAAATATTTTAAAATATACTCTTGGCGGCAGCCGAGCTGATAAACATAGTTTTCCATCTCATCTAATTTCTCATAAGCGCGATTAGCCTTTTCTTTTAAAGCTTTGAAATCTAAATTTAAATCTTCCGCTTGTACAAATTTTAAAATCTTAATTTCCGTTCCGCGAAAAGGCGGGCGATATTCAACTAAATCTTTCTCGGCTAATTTTGTTATCGCTCTTAGAAAGGAATCTTTTTTAACTTTTAAAACAATAGAGACTTCTTCCGGATTAAACTCCCAACCCTTAATTAATTCTTGGGCGTATTTTGCTCCCAGTTTTTCAACAATCTCAATCTGACTTTTAGCGCGCTTGCCTAAACTATCGGTAATTTCTGACCAATCTTTTTTGGCCTTTAAAAATGAATTAGAGGTTTTTTCATTCGGCCTTCTGATATATCCTTCTTTTTCTAAAATTTTTAAGGCTGTCCCGATGGCCATTTCCGGAACCGATTCGGACAAGCCTTGGGAAATTTCCGCATAAGTAATTAAAAACGAATCGCGCTCATCAACTTCTAGACTGGCCTTTTGAACTAAAAAATCATAGACCTCAATTATCATCCGTGGGTCGGGATTATCGCCTTTAATAAAAAATTCTCTTAAATATCTATCCTGCTGATGATAAAACAATAAACAAAAACTGGGTTTACCGTCACGGCCGGCTCGCCCCGCTTCCTGATAATAAGCCTCAATCGTTCCCGGTAAATCATGATGAATAACAAAGCGAACATCTTTTTTATTTATTCCTAAACCAAAAGCATTCGTCGCCACAACAACCTGCGCCTCGCCTTTGATGAATTGTTCTTGAACCCAATTACGGCTATCCGCATCCATACCAGCATGATAAGAAACCGCTTTGATATCATTATTAATTAAAACTTCTAAAATCTCATCAGCCTTAGCGCGCGTCCCAACATAAATAATTCCCGATCCTAAATCGGGGTTAGTCGTTAGAACATTAACAATATTTTCAATCTTCTGGCCGTTCGCCGAAGGAACAACGGCAAATTGTAAATTAGGACGGGCAAATCCGGTTATCACTAATTCCGAGTCTTTTAAATTTAATTGTTTAACAATATCATCTTGTACTTCCGGAGTAGCGGTGGCTGTTAAAGCAACGACTGTTGGTGAACCGACATATTTAATCGCTTCTTTTAGTCTTAGATAACTTGGCCGAAAATCATGGCCCCATTGGCTAACACAATGCGCTTCATCAATCGCGAATAAAGAAACTTTAATACTTTTCAATTCGCGTAAAAATTCCTGATTATAAAAACGTTCCGGAGCAATATAAACTATTTTATATCTTCCCCTTCTTAAAGCTTCTAACCGATTAGTTGTTTCTTGCGGTGTAATAGTTGAATTGATAAAGGTGGCCGGAATTCCGACCCGCTCTAAAGAATCAACCTGATCTTTCATTAAAGCAATCAGCGGCGATATAACAATAGTAATTCCTTCTAAAATTAAAGCAGGTAACTGAAAAATTAATGACTTCCCGCCGCCAGTCGGCAAGACGACAACCGTGTCTTTATGATTTAAAATATTATCAATCGCCATTTCTTGACCAGGCAAAAAAGATTCATATCCGTAATGAATCTTTAATAATTCGCATAATTGTTGCTTTTGTTTATGAAACATTGACAGAATGAATTAAATATGATACTGTACTTAGATTACTAAGTCGTTCTTTCACCAAAATAAATAAAGTCATGAGATTAATTAATCGTCCGGGCGCAAAACCCACTGTCTTATTTTTTGCCATAATGGGAATAGGTTGCCTTGTAGCTGGAGTTTTCAGTCTGCTGGGATCTATCGGGAGTAATCCTCAACACAGACCGGTTGACTGGATTAGTATTTGTATTTTTTTTATCCTCGGAGTCTTTTTTTCCGGACTAACAGTATTTTTATATACTTACAAGGAAAAACCGGAAGATAAAAGCAATTACTAACAAAAGGCTACTAAGGCATTCTAGAAAGCTGCACAGAACATCGTGTAGCTTTTTTATTTCCCTAAATCCTGTCTTCTCTTCTCAAATATCGCTAAAGCATTCTTAAATAAAAAGGCAATTGTCATCGGTCCGATTCCGCCCGGAACTGGAGTAATATAAGAACCCTTCTCTTTAACATCATTATAGTCAATATCGCCTTGCACATCATCACCGACCGGCGTGATACCAATATCAATCATAACTGCTTTTTCTTTAATCATTTCTTTTTTAATGAAATGCGGCTTGCCTAGAGCGGTGACTAACAAATCAGCCTCTTCGGATCTATCGCTAAGTTTGGCAATCCCCAGTTTTTTTAATAAATCCTTAACGCTAGATCCAAATATTTCTGAATTATATAAAACGCAGGCTGTTTTATTTTTGGCAATAAATTTTATTTCTTCTAAACAAGCTTTGATAGAAGCTAAAACCGGCGATAAAATATAATTCGGATGAGCCGAGTGGAATCCGTCAACATCTTTCTCTGGATCAAGTATTTCAATAATTTTATCGGTATTAAATTTTTCCGGTAACGGCAGCTGGATTAAAATCCCGTCAATAGTTTCATCCTTATTCAAAAAAGAAACAACCGAAATTAATTCCTCTTCGGGCACATCAGCATCAAGGCGATAAATATGCGTATCAATCCCAACTTTTTTGGCCTCGCGTTCTTTTAAAGAAACATATAACTTTGAATCAGGCCTTTCGCCCACTAAAATAATCGCTAAATTTGGTCTTAGCCCTTTAAAATGATAAATTTCTTCCGCAATCTCATCTTTAATTCGTTCGGAAATTTTTTTACCGTCAATCTTTTTAATCATAGTAGTTATTTAGTCGGAATCGGAAACTGATTACATAAATTTTTAACCTTTTCTTTTAACTGGTCTAATTTTTCTTCATTATCTTTATTAATTAAAGCCTCGTCCATAAACTCAACAATAAGACGCGCTTCGTCTTCTTTAAAACCGCGGGTAGTGACGGCCGGAGTACCTATTCTAACGCCCGATGGATTCATCGGCGGGTTAGGATCATTGGGGATAGTAGAACGAGAAACCGAAATTCCGATTTTCTCCCAAACTTTTTCCGCTTCTTTACCGACCGAATTTTTATTACTTAAATCAACAACCATTAAATGATTATCCGTCCCGCCTGAAACAATCCGATAACCGCGTTTAATAAACTCATCAGCCATTGCCTTAGCGTTTAAAATTATTTGCTTAGCATATTCGGTAAATTCCGGTTTTAAAGCTTCACCGAAAGCAACTGCCTTAGCGGCCGTGATGTGATCATGCGGTCCGCCTTGCATACCCGGAAAAACAGCGCTATCAATCTGTTTAGCATATTTCTCTTTACACATAATCATCGCTCCGCGCGGACCTCTCAAAGTTTTATGGGTCGTCGTTGAAACAACATCAAAAATCGGCACCGGATTTTTTAATTGCTTAGCAGCTATTAAGCCGGCAATATGAGCAATGTCGGCAAAAGTAAAGGCGCCAATTTCGTCAGCAATATCTTTAAACTTTTGCCAGTCAATTTCTCTTGAATAAGCGCTAAAACCGGCGACAATCATTTTTGGTTTTTCCTCTAAGGCAATTCGTCTTACTTCCTCCATATCAATAATCCCTGTTTCCGGATCAACTCCATATTGAACAAAATTATATAAACGGCCGGAGAAATTAACCTTATGTCCGTGTGATAAATGTCCGCCATGATCAAGTTTTAATCCTAAAACCTTATCGCCAGGATTTAAGAAGGCCATATAAACAGCCGCGTTAGCCGGGGAGCCGGATAATGGCTGAACATTAACATGTTCCGCTTCAAATAATTCTTTAGCACGATTAACGGCAATGTCTTCAACCTCATCAATTATATAATTACCGCCGTAATAACGATGGCCGGAATAACCCTCGCTATATTTATTAGTCAGAACGGTCGCCATTGCTTCTAAAACAGCCGGGGTAACATAATTTTCCGAAGCAATTAATTCTAATTCCTCGTTTTGTCTCTTTTCCTCTTTTTGAATTATGGCGTATACGTCTGGGTCCTGTTTTAATAAATGGTCGTATTGCATATTATTAGATGTTAAGAATCAATTTTTTAATGATAAATTAATTCAATTTCTTTTATTAATTTTAGGTTAAATAGGGGTCTTTGTCAAAATTAAGCATTATTTAATTTTTCTAAATAATGGACCATAAAGATCCTCTTTTATATCAATTTTTAACTCATTTTTATTCATTCTTTCTGTGTACTCAACCGGAACATCATTTATTATAGCTAGAGGCATTCTTTCATTTCCCTCGCCCATGCATAAAACAGCGGCTGTCGCTAAACTATCAACAACATCAACTCTTTCATAAACAAAAGGCCGCTTAAAGATATCTGTTTTACCCTGATATTTTTTTAAGCCTTTAAAACCAGAGTAACCTAAAGCGACACCAACGACGCCGGCCCGAAGTGGCAAGCAACGACTGTCTGTAATAATAACTCCTAAATCTTTAAGTTTATATTTAGTACAAAAATATTTCCTAATCTTAGCTGCCGCTCCATAACTATTCTTCGGTAAAAGAATAAGATTACCGTCAGCGTTGCTTTCATCAATTCCGGCGTTAGCCATAGCTTCGCCATTTTTAATCGTCAGATATACATATTTAGTTTTTATAACCGAATCGCTCTCTTGTTTTATAATTTTAGCCTTACTTTTTTCATCAATATATTTGACGAGCCGCCCTTCCGATAAAGCAACAATCTTTGAAGTAATAACTAAAATACTTTTTTCCGATATAGACGGAAAGTATTTCTCAACAAATGAGATTAGGTTATCGTTCGGTTTAAAAATATTTGTTTTAATTGCTTTAATCTTCATAAAAAATAAATACCTAAATAAAAAACGTCCCGGAAGGACGTTTTAGCATAAACTAAAAATCTTCCAGGTTTAAAAAATTAAATTGGCTAGAGTAAATCCCGACCAGGTTGTGATATTTTTAGTGATTAACATATTGATATTATCGCATGTTTTCTTTAAAAAGACAATTTTAATTAATCTTCTTAACCATATAACTATCACTTAACTTATAGCCCCATTTCCGATAATAGCCCCTAACGCCAACTCCGGAAATAATCGCGATTTTCTTAACTTTGCTGTCTTTAACTATTTTCTCAGCCTCCGCTAGTAGTTTTTTGCCTAAGCCGCTGTGCTGAACTTTCTTAGTATTACCAATTGAAACTAATTGCCCGTAAACATGGAGCTCGCGAATTATAGCCGGTGATACCTCGCTATTATTATCTATTCTAAGTCGGCAAAAACCGTATAAAACTTTTCCATCCTGGCTGTCGGCGCTAATAAAATATTCTGTTCCGTCCGAAGCCGGATATTCAACAATATTTATTTTCGGATCAGTTATTATTCCGTCTTTAACCTCCCGACATCTAATACAATTACATTTTACACCCCGATCTTTCATGATCTGGCGCAAATTAGTAATTTTATTGCCGGCGATAATTGATTCGCCTGGGATATCGCGAATTAAACGAATAATTCTAACGTAAGTCGGAACGACTTTTTTACACTCAACTATTAACTCCTGTAACTCCTGATCAGTATAAGGAATATATTTTCCTTTTTTATACCATTGATATAATAAACTCCCTTTAGTCACAACGGTCGGATAGAACTTAATTTGATCGGGCTGAAATCTTTCGTCGGAAAATAATTGTTTAAACATTTCTAAATCTTTAGCTGGTGTTGCACCCGGCAAGGCTGGCATTAAATGGTAAGTAACTTTAAAACCATATTCTTTAAGAAGCTTCGTCGCTTCAGAAATTTCTTTAACACCATGACCTCTCTTATTTAATTTTAATATTTTATCATCAATCGCCTGAACACCAATCTCAACCCTAGTGCAACCTAAATCACGCATCGTCTTTAATTCAGAATTATTTATATAATCCGGTCTCGTTTCTAAAGTAAGGCCAATAATATTATATTGGGCGTCCTCATTCTTCTTTTGCTCTCTTTTTAAAATTTCTTTTAATCTATCAAGACTTAAATTTTGAGCATAAACCGCTTTTAAATTGCTTTTAAATTTTTCTAATTTCTCCGGCCTTTTTAAATTAATTTTTAATTTTTGATAATCATTAGCCGCCGCAAAACAATTAGCAATATACCAATATTGATAACGTGCCGGTAGGTAGCTCCAAGTTCCGCCGATAACAATAATTTCAATCTTGGTCGGTTCATGCCCATTATTTTCTAAAGCATGCAAACGAAGCGCCACTTGTTTATAAGGATCATAATCGCATCGGATAGCCCTCATAACCGCCGGCTCATTAGAGAGATAACTGGCCGGAACATCTTTTTCGTGCGGACAATAAGCACAATTGCCGGGGCAAGGATAAGATTTAGTTAAAACCGCCACCGGCGCAATCCCGGACATAGTTCTAATACTTCTTTTTCTTAAAATCTTTTCTAAAGGCAGACTAATTTTTATCTCATTCTTTGATAAGAGATCTCTGTAAACATTTAAAATATCCGAATTTAAAATCGCCTCAAGTTTATATTTTTTACAAAGCGCCCGCTTGATTTCTTCTAAATCATCGCGAGTTTTTATATTTTTAGAAAGATTTTCAATCAATTCTTTTATTGCTTCCCTCATATATTTGGATTATAATAAAAACATATTGCCCATATATTAGGATATCTTAGTTTTACTAATTTAACAATATCTATATGAAACGCTTAAGTCTTAAAATTACTTTATTATTAGCCCTATTAATCCTGCCAACCGGGGCTATTTACGCTTCAAGCCTAGAAGCCGGTAATAACGTTTATATCACCAAAGATCAAATCATTAGCGGAAATCTTTTGGCAACCGGTGATACTATAACGGTTGATGGCGTAATTAATGGCGATTTAATCAGTGCCGCTAAAACAATTAACGTTAATGGGCGGATTGACGGTGATATTATTTCTGTCGCTCAAAATATTAATGTTAACGGCGAAGTTGGTGGAAATATTCGGGTAGCCGCTAATTCCTTGAACCTAAATGGAACCGTCAGCAGGAATATAAGTGTTATGGCTAATGATCTAGTTATGGGGCCGAACTCTAATATTAATTGGGACGCCTTAATTATGGCTGTTAACGCTGAGATCAGAGGAAATATTGATGGCAGTTTAAACGGAAAAATTGTTCAGGGTTTAATCGCCGGAAAAATTGGTAAAAATGTTGATTTAACTCTGACCAATGGTAATAAACAATCTTTAGTTGTTTCTTCTGATGCTAGTATTGGCGGTGACTTGAATTATACCTCAGATATAAGCGCTAATATTTCTGACAAAGCTAGTATTGGCGGTAAAACAAATCAAAAGAATGCACCAGTTGAAAAAATCAATTGGCTTCAGATATACCTATTGGCTAATTTATTTTCAATATTCTCCGCTTTGGTCGTTGGTTTAGTCTTAATATTCATCGGTAAAAATATTAGTAATAAAATTTTAGCCAAAATGGAGAAGGCGCCGACTAGACTAATTGTTCCGGGTATAATTTTGTCTTTAATTCTACCGCCAATCGCTTTATTGCTTCTATTTACAATAATCGGAATACCGCTGGCTATGATTGTAATTGTTTGGTGGCTGGTAATGACTTATGTTGCTAAAATATTTACCGCCATATTAGTAGGCAGTTTAATTATTAAAAATATAAATAAAAAAGGTGAAGCTCCTTTATTCTGGTCTTTAGTTTTAGGAGTCGTCATTTGCTGGTTATTATTTACAATCCCTTTTATCGGCTGGATTTTAAGCTTAATTGCTGTCTGGCTCGGTTTAGGGGCTATTTATTCTTATGCTTCCAATCAACTCCGAAATATTTAAGGCCTATGATATAAGAGGAATTTACGGCCAAGACTTTGACAATGAATTGGCCTACCTTCTAGGGCTGGCTTTTGTAGAATTAAGGAAAAATGACTCAGACTATCAAGCGGGAAAAAAATTCCGAATCGGCGTCGGCATGGATATGCGCCTATCGTCCCCTCTTCTAAAAGAAAATCTTTTACGCGGTTTAATAACGGCTGGTGCCGATGCTTATGATTTAGGTTTAGTCTCAACACCAACTTTTTATTTTGCAATCGCTAATTATAATTACGATGGAGGGATAATGATTTCTGCTTCCCATAATCCTAAAGAATGGAACGGCTTTAAACTGGTCAGAACTAAAGGAGTGCCAATAAGCGGTGAGACAGGGATTGATTTCTTAAAAGAAAAAGTCATAGCCAATCATTTTTTAATTTCTGAAACGCCCGGAAGCATTGTTAAGAATGGCGAAACGCTAAAAGATGAAATTTCAATGATAAAAGAAAAAGTAGATCTAACTAAAATAAAACCATTTAAGATTGTTGTTGATACCGCTAACGGGATGGGGGCTGAATATATTGAAAAAATATTTTCTCTTTTTCCGTGCGATATAATCCCGCTTAATTTTAAATTGGACGGAAGTTTCCCGGCTCACGAAGCCGATCCGCTTAAAGAAGAAAACCTAGAAGATTTAAAAAAAGAAATTATAAAACAAAAAGCTGACCTAGGAATATCAACCGATGGCGACGGGGACAGAATATTTTTTGTTGATAATCTCGGAAAAACAATTAGCCCGGCAATAATAAGAGGACTGCTAGCAAAAATATTTTTAAGCGATATGCCTGGCGCAAAAATAGGTTATGATGTCAGACCAGGCAAAATAACCAAAGATTTAATTGAAGAAAATCACGGTATTCCAGTCCTAACTAGAGTCGGACACTCTTTAATAAAAGAGCAGATGATTAAAGAAAATATTTATTTTGCCGGTGAATCTTCCGGGCATTTTTATCTAAATGCTCCAACTGGCTGCTTTGAATACCCCTCCGTTATTATTTTAAAGCTATTAACTCTTTTCTCTCAAAGTAATCAAACAATTTCTGAATTTATAAAGCCTTATCAAAAATATTTCTTTTCTGGTGAAATTAACCGTACCGTAAGCGATAAAGAGGCTGTCTTCAATAAGATAGCGGAAAAATATGCCGATGCCGTAATAACTAAGTTAGATGGATTAAGTATTAATTACCCTGATTACTGGTTTAATGTCAGGGCCTCCAATACCGAAGCAAAGATAAGATTAAATTTAGAAGCAATCACTGAAGAAATAATGGAGAAGAAAAGAGATGAGGTTCTATCTTTAATAAATTAATAATTAAAAAATTTTATCACAAAATAAAAACAGAGCTTAGTCTTCTAGGCTCTGTTTTATAATAGAAAAATGTTTAAACAATTTATTTTCTTTCAACTTCAATCGTGCATTTTGTCATTAGGGCCGCTAAAGCGCCAACTGCCGCTAAAACCGGGGCGAAGAACGCACCAATGACCGCAAAGGTAACCGGAATTTCCATCATTACCTTGTCCTTTTCATTCTTAATGATGATGCGGCGGACATTACCCTCTTTAATTAGCTCTTTTATTTTAAGCAATAATTCGTGCCCATAAACTTTAAATTGC
>CAIVBF010000051.1 GCA_903904095.1 uncultured bacterium
GGAATAAAGAAAAGGTGGACAATCACGAAATTAGTAATATTGCTTATAATAAAAAGAATCATATTTTTAGTGGTGGAGATCAAGAGGAGTATAAAGATATAAAAGTACATTTTGTTCCTGATACAGATAACAAGGTTGCCTTTGTAGAATATTTTAAGAAGTGGAATAATAGTGACGCTGCTAAAGAATATTCAAAAACGCACCCAGAAGCCTCACAAATTAATGAGGGAGAATATAGAATTGGTGGTATTAAAATTAAAAATGAAATTGATTATAAAAAATTAGGTTATGAAAATGGGGAAAAAGCATCACACCTTTTTGGGGCTCAGATTGATGAGCGTGATTCTAAACTCCCTCCAAAATCTGCAGTCAAAACAACAGAGCTAGATGGTACAAAAATGCGTGTAGTATTTGAAGATAACACTGAAATTTCTTTTGATATAAAAGGTATCCTCCGTAATAGAATAGCTCAATCAGCCGGAAGCAAGCTTTTCCCTGAAGGATTCGACGCCCCATCTAGCAAAAAATTTTTTAGTAAATCTGAAGAGATTTATTAAGTCGGAATTTGCTAGATATAGTTGGTTAAATAATTTTATAAAAAAACCGTTCCCAGTGCATCCCACCCTCTCCGCAGATTTAAAATAGCCTAAGATTAGGGCTATTTTTTGATGGGGAGTTTATCGCTTTGGAACGAAATGCTATAATAAGGATGTAAGTTTTGTAATTTTTCTATCCATGAGGGACTTATTAAAAGAAGCCATAATGGAATCACACATATGAAAGAAATAATACTTCACAAACAATGGATTGTTAAAGCCCCAATCGGTGATGTTTCTAGAATAATGACCGACTTCGAAAAATTACCAGAGTATTTTCCAAAGATCGCCGAATCAGTGCAGATTAATAAACGGGATGGAAATAATCTAGAGATGGAAGCAACCGTAAAATCATTCGGTAAAAAATTTAAAGTAAAAATGAAAACCCAAATTCTCCCCGGGAAAGGTTTTATTTCAGACAATAACAGTTATCAGTTTGGGACTTCTGGGCATGAAGAATTGTTGCTTTCCGAAAATCCAGAGGGAACTCTAATTGACTACACGTATCAAGTCACTATTCATAAAGCATGGCTACGTATAGTTGCAACGCCACTTATCAAATGGTATTCGATGAAGGCTTGGGAAAAAGCAGTTATAAACGAATTAAGGAGAATACTTAAGAAATAGCCGTTCTAAGTGCGTCCCACCCTCTCCGCACCCATCAATAGTCCTATTTAGGGCTATTTTTGATATAGAGTTTATTGCTTTAAAACGGTATGATACAATATTTGCATAAACAACTATCAACTATAAATAATTTTAACTCTATGATTCTATCAGATAAAACTTTAGAAAAAATGATTGCCTCCAAAGAATTGATAATTAATCCTATTGCAAGTAATTCCATTCAGCCTGCCTCCATAGATTGTCATTTAGGAAAACACTTTTTGACAATAGAAGATCAAGAAATGACCAATATTACTTTAGATACGCCAATCAAATACAGGGAAATTGAAACGGATAGCATAACTATTCCAGCACATTCTTTTTTGTTAGCGACAACGGAAGAGTATGTTGAACTTCCCTCAGACATTACTGCTTTCGTTGAAGGACGAAGTTCAATTGGTAGAATGGGCTTATTTATTCAAAATGCCGGATGGGTAGACCCCGGATTTAAAGGAAGAATTACTCTTGAACTTTATAATGCCAACTCTTTGCCGATTAAACTTCAGAGTGGAAGACGTATCTGCCAGTTAGTTTTTTGTAAAATGGATCAAGCGGCCCAGAACCCATATAATGGGAAGTATCAGGGACAGGAAAAATCTATTGGCAGTAGAATTTTTCAGGATGATGAGGTTAAGTAACTTTATTCCAGCTCATTAGTGTTATCCATATTGTTATCCCAAAAAGCCCAACCCTCTCTGCAAACAACCCTATTTTAGGGTTGTTTTTTATAGGAGTTTGTTGCTTTGAGACGTCGTGATATAATTTAAATATATGAAACTAGTTAAATATATAAACAGGGGCCATAAATAATAAATATATGAATTTCAATAATGATAAGCATTTTGGAGCCTTTCAAAATATGGCCGACAATGATGCTGGGGCAGAAAGAGAGCTTACCGAGAAAGAAGTTTTAGATTCCAATAATGTTGAGCTTATCGCTAAATATGCCAAAGAGAATCGAAGTAAATTAGCAATAGATAAAGTTAGAGAATTGTTAGAATTAGCCAGAAAGGCGGGGGAATTGGTAGTTCTGCATTTTTTATATTCATTTGAGGAATGTGAAAGAAAAGGAATTAGTTATTTAGATTTTGAAAATACCGACGAGGGGGAGGAATCCTTGGAGTATTTAAAGGAAATGCCTGAGCCATTTAAGGCTATTGCTTATAAAAAATTAGAAAACTTTAAAAGAGAATTAGAATATAATGCCGAATTATTCAAAAAACATAACAATAACCCAGAAGAAATCTGGAAAGAAGTTTTTGGCTTTAGCTATTATAATGTCCCAGAGTTTAAGGAGCGATTCAAAACTTTTTTGTTTAAGGACGTCGCCGCAATATCTAATAGTTATTACAAAGAAAATTCTTTAGAGGTGAAGCAAGACCCTTTCGCTGTAAATTTCTTTGTTGAAGATCAGGAAAATTTTGATAAAGCATATAGCAAAAATATAGAAGATGCACACGATCAGTTTGGTGGCTTTTCAAGAAAACTGGAGAATAATAATGTTAATGTTATCAATACGAATAAATCTTCTCGGTACGAAGATCTTCGCAGTAGAAATGAGATTGTTTCTCACGAAGCAGAGCATGCCATTCATA
>CAIVBF010000052.1 GCA_903904095.1 uncultured bacterium
TCGCTCAGATTTTTTTCCGTTGTAAATCTTATTTGCCTCCTGCTATTTATTTTCCACCTCCCGCCTCCGGCATACGGCAGAAAATAAATACGCCCGGCTCATGATTTACTAACAGAAAAAAAATTCGCTCACCAAAACATAATTTATAAGCAATAATTTCATAAAACATATGGACTTTAGTGATGTTACTAAAAACTTAACGAGTCTTACCGATGACCGAATTAAAAATCGGATGGATGAATTATTTAGAGTAAATCCGCGTTTTAATAACTTGGATTCTCAAAATAAAGAATTAATTTTCGGTTTGATTCATAAGTATAAGGAAAAAATCAGAAGCGGCGTCAAGCCTTCGGCCTATACAATCCATAAAGACACTTATAACCTTTATGAGAATCGTTTAAAATTACATTTAACCAGCACCGATCTTGAGCAAATCAGAAATTTATTAGGAACTTTTAAGGGCTAATATATTAATAATTTTAGATAAATATTATGTTTTGGAGCATTGTAATAATTGTTTTAGGTCTTTGTGTTTTTGAAATAATAAGCAGTGTTGATAATGCGGTTGTTAATGCGCACATCCTAAAGACAATGCCCGAAAAATATCGTAAGATTTTTTTATTCTGGGGTTTACTTTTTGCTGTTTTCGCGGTTCGCGGACTTTTACCGTTTATTATTGTTTGGGCGACTAATCCTGGTTTAGGAATGTGGCAGGTTATTACCGCCACCTTTTCGGGTAGTGCTGATGTTAAAAGCTCAATTGAAGCTTCTAAACCATTGTTATTATTAGGCGGCGGTGTTTATTTATTTTTTGTTTTCTTATCGTGGCTTTTTTTAGAAGAAAAGAAATACGCTTTTTTTGTTGAAGGATTTATTCATCGCCAAGGCGCTTGGTTTTATGCTTTTGCTTCTTTTATTACAACGGCAATCGTTTATTTTTCCTTAAAGGAAAACCCAACTTTAGCCTTAGCGGCCACAATCGGCGTTAGCGCCTTCTTTCTAACGGATGGTTTTAAAAAGAATGCGGAAGAAAAAGAAAAGCAATTAATGAACCCAGGTATGGGGGCTTGGAGCAAAATCCTATATTTAGAAGTTCTTGATGCGAGTTTTTCAATTGATGGCGTTATTGGTGCTTTTGCTTTTACGGTCAGTGTTCCTTTAATTATTTTAGGTAATGGTTTAGGGGCGTTTGTTGTTAGAGAGTTCACGATCCGGGGAATTGATTTAATAACAAAATTTGCTTATTTAAAGAACGGCGCGATGTATGCGATTGGTGTTTTGGGAGCGATGATGATGCTAGAAAGCTTTGGCCATGAGTATCCTTTTTGGTTAGCACCATTAAACATGATTATTCTTTTAGGAATATTCTTGTTTATGTCTATTCGGGCTAATAAAAAACTAAAAATAAATCCGGAAGCGGAGATTGTTCCTGATTCGGAAAAAATTGTTTAATTATGATTTACTATAAAAAAGAAGATGAAATTAGGATTATTAAAGAAGGCGGCAAGCGCTTGTCTTTTATCCTAGAAAGTTTAATGAAGGAAGTAAAACCGGGTGTTGAAACAATCTATCTAGAAAATATTGCCAATAAATTTATTGAATCTTTCGGCGGCCACAGCGCTTTTAAAAATTATCCGATGGGTGGCGGAATATTTTTTCCTTCAACTGTTTGTATTTCAATAAATAACGAAGTTGTCCATGGGGCGGCTTACCCGAATCGTGTTTTAAAAAATGGTGATATTGTTGATTTAGATATTGGGATGGAATGGCCGGTTGATCAAAAAGTACGCGCCGAATTTAAGGCGCCGGTAAATCCTCATTCTAAGAACGGCGGTTTTTTTACGGATATGTGCGCGACGGTTGGTGTTGGTAAAATAAGCTCAGAGGCAAAAAAATTATTAAGAGTTAGCCGGGAATGTTTAGAACTCGGTATAAAGCAAGTAAAACCTGGTAATAAAATAAATGATATTGCGCGGGCGATTGCCGGTCACGCGGAAAAACATAGTTATGGCGTTGTTGAGGATTTAGTCGGACACGGCGTCGGTTATTTTGCTCATGAGAAACCGGATGTTTATAATTTTATAATCAGGGAAAACTCCGCCGAAAACGTAACTTTAAAACCAGGCATGGTTATTGCGATTGAGCCGATGATTAATGAAGGGGACTGGCGCGTTAAGGTTGCTAAAAATAACTACACTATTCTAACGGCTGATAATTCTTTAAGCGCTCATTTTGAACATACGGTTGCGGTTACGGAAAACGGCTATGAGATTTTAACAAAGTAGTAATGATATTTTTATATAAATAATGTTTTGAGCGCCTGTGATTTCGTTGAGTAAAAACGAACGAGGAGAGTTTTTGTCCCAGAAATCACCGAAGCGTAAAAATATTATTTATATAAAATAGCATACACAATCTAATTAATAAAAGTCATGTCTGATAACGCGAAAAAATATTTAGGAATAGACTGGGGGACGAAAAGAATCGGCCTGGCTTTGGCTGACGAAGAAACTAGTTTAGCTTTACCTTATAAAACGGTTGCTAATATCAGCGAGGTTCTCTTTGAAATTAAAGAAGAGGATATTGATGTAGTTGTTGTCGGATCTCCAAAAAAAATGAGCGGAGAAGAAGCGAATAATAAGGAGTGGGAATTTTTTGTTAAGCAATTAAAAGAAAAATCAGGAATTGAAGTTGAATTATTAGATGAACGTCTTAGTTCTTTAGCGGCGGACGCTTTAAGTGGGGAAGATCGGGACAAGGCGGGACGGGACGAAATCGCCGCAACCCTTATTTTACAGGATTATCTTGATAAGAATTAAAATAATATGGAGGAAAGCCGTAATACGCCGGCTCTTATTTTAAATCGTCAAAATTACAAAGAAAATGATACTCTAGTAACTATTTATAGTAAAAATTTTGGCAAATTAAATTTAGTGGCGCGAGGGACAAAGAAAATGAAATCAAAATTAGCGGCTCATTTGGAGCCTCTTGTTTTAAGCGACTTAATGATTCTAAAAGGACGAGGCCGTGATTATATTGGAGCGGCGGTTCTGAGAAAGTCATATTTAAATATTCGGGAAGATTTAAATAGAGTTTATTATGTCGGTAAGGCAATCAATTTATTTAATCGCTTAGTCAAAGAAGAGCATCCTGATGAGCGTTTATTTTTATTAATAACGAGATGGTTAGATATTCTAGACGAGAAGGAAAATAATTTAAGCAAGGAAGACGGGGAACTACTATTCGCTTTTTTTGCTTTTAAACTTTTAGCAGAATTAGGCTATCAGCCGGAATTATATCATTGCCTTAGCTGTGGAAAAGAAGTAAAGGCTGGTAAAAATAGTTTTAGTTTTAAAAATGGGGGAATTATTGAGGAAACATGCCTGGATAAAAAGGAGTATTTAGAACTTCGCTATAACGGCGGAATACTAGCGGTTAGCGATAATTGTATTAAGCTTTTACGCTTTATAACCGATAATAAGTTCGCTAGTGCGGAGAAACTAAGGGTTGATCAGAAATCAATGAAAGAATTGTCTAATTTTGTCAATAATTTTATTAATTTTATAGTTTAAATTTAGGAATTATTTAACAATATTTTAAATACTCTAAAAGGCTATGATAAATAGTCTTTTTTCTTGCTAAAAGAGGAGAAATAGGATAATATTTAAATAGTTATATAGAGAATTTTTAATAGATTTTTGGTTTTTGTTAAAATCAAAGTCAATTTTTTTTATGTTAAGAACTCATACTTGCGGTGAATTAAATCTTTCTAATGTTGGCCAAAAA
>CAIVBF010000053.1 GCA_903904095.1 uncultured bacterium
CTGCGTGACAGGCAGGCGCTCTAACCAACTGAGCTACCACTCCGAATGATAAAAATAATAGCAAAGACTTTTCTTTTTGTCAAAAGTCCTTATTTATTTATTTTTTTAATAATTTTTATACCTCTTAACCCGAAGAATAGTAGAACTAGAACTATTATCTTTAATAAATAGTGGCTATTTATATTAAAGAAATCCTTGGTCATTGGCGTTATACGACCAACTAACAAATGAACTAGAATTCCTAGAGGTAGGGTTAAAAAAATCCAATTCTGTCTTGGTATTTTTATTCTGATTTTAAGAAAGAGTTTTGAAAGAAGGCCTGATAATAGATAAATTCCGATAAAAGCGACTAGTAAGTCAAAGATAGCGTATCCGCCAAAGCGAAACTGACGAAGGAAATCAATTGGAATCATAAATTTTCAATGTAAAATAATAAATTATATCTTTGCTTAGCTTGATTAGATTATCTGCTTTTTAGTTATTTTGTACAATGGGCGGATCATTTCCGACCAGGCGATATTTAATAGTTTATTTTGTCATTGTTCTTATTTTCATCATCAACCTTATTAGAGTGTTCTATTATTTCCTCTTCCGTTAAATATAAATAATTTACTCTCGCATGTTTTTCGTCTTGCTTGACCGCTTTTCTTAGTTCAAATAGAGAATTGCCTAAACCCTTTTCAATTGTTAATCTGTCAACGGCGTTTTCTTCTTTAATTATTTTTTTTCTAAAAAAGAGATATACGGGCGGATAGATATAGAGATACTTAAGCCAGCCTTTCTGTTCGTAGATGCTTAAGTGCGATAGTTCATGTCCTAATAAACCGCGAAGAGGAATATTATCAAGATTATCTACCTTAGGGTTTATTAAAATGACCCGAAAGGGAATTATCCATAAAGCACAGGCCCAAAAAGTTTTAAATTTATATTTGAATAAATATATTTTTTTACCTTTTAGTTCTGGATAATAATTATTAACTAAATACTCAATCGTTTCTTTATACTTTTTTTCAGCCGGCTTTAGCATATTTTTATAAAAATAAGAAATTTATTTATTATTTAAACTATTTAATATGTTTATGCTCTCAATGCTATTGGGATTATTTTTCAGTTCCGCGACAAATTCATATTTTGCTTTAGCTAAATTATTTTCTTTTAAATAAATTAGGCCGATATTATAATGGGTTGTTTTCTGTCCGGGATTAATAAGTAGCGCTTGAGAATATTCCGCGAGTGCCGCCTCAGTATTGTTTTGTTCAAAATAAACTAGCCCTAAATTATTATGAGCCAGCGAAGAATGCGGAGAATTTATTGCCGCCGAGCGCCAAAAAGACAAAGGATCTTTAAAATTTAAACTATGCTTAAATGATAAGACAAAAAATAAAATAAATAAAATGGATGTGGCTATCTTAATATTTTTTTTATACCAATCTAAATTTTTAAGCCAGTCTATCTCGCTTAAAATAATTAAAATTCCGATTAAGGATAAATATGAGCGATGGCTTAAGTAGGAAGAGGCGTCGGAGAACAGAAAAGGAATAATAAAAAAGAGCAGAAACCAAAAAGCCCCGAATAATATATAGTTATTTCTTTTTTGATGGGATAAGAATAGAGCTACTATTAAAATCGGTAATATAATCAAACTATAAATAAAGGAAGAATCAAAATTGGTATTTATTACCGCTAGATTAAAGGGTAGAATAGCTGTTCCGATCATTTTTAGAGACATAGTAAAAGCGATTGGCAAATTATTTATTACTAAATTTAGATCAAGAGGCGCTCCGCCGGCCAGAGCGAGCTTACGCATTAAAAACCAAATAAAAATAGCCAGACCGGAGCCGGAAAATATTAATAATTTATCGGCTTGGCCTAATTTATTTTTTCTATTGATTGTTAAAAAATAAACGATGATTAATAGCGGGAGGAATAAGGCGGTTTCTTTTGTCAGCAGGGCTAGAAGAAAAAATATAAAGTAAGCTAAGAATGAACCTAATTTATGTTCCTCGGAAAATTTTATTAAAAATAGCATTGCCGCCAGAACAAAAATTGTTAGCAATGAATCGTTGCGGCCAGGTATCCAAGCTACGGCCTGGACTAGAGCCGGATGGACCATAAAAAATAATGATAAAACAAATGATAGAGTTTTTTTTTGTGTTATTTTTTTTAAAAAATAGAAAAGTAAGCAAACGGCTAAAAAATGTAATAATATATTACTTAGATGATAAAAAAATATTTGCGATCCGCTTAACAATGAGTCAGCCATGTACGTTAAATTCAAGATTGGCCTAAAATATACTTTATTAACTGAAAAGAAAGCGTCGGTTGAAAATATTGTCGCGATATTACTCGGTTTATTAAAAAAAGCCCTTTGATTTAACAGTAAATTATCATCAAAATTTGTGTAATTAAATAAAATTGTTTGACCGAAGAGGAGAAAGGCTAAAATAAAAAAAACTAAATACGGTCTATAAGTATTTAGCCAATTGGATTTAGAAAAAAAATTAAAATTTAGTAAATATCTTTTCATAATTATATTACGTAATCTAATTATATCACAATGCTTTAAGACTAGACATTTACGGGGACAGCCTATTCTTTGGGATTGATTTGAGCGGCTAAGTTATAAAATTTAGTGGATTCTAAAGTATTATTTTCATTTGAATAGATATTGGCTAGTAATAAGTAGAGCGAGGCCGCTTTTTCACTTATTTTTGTTTCTAGTTTTTGGTTATTAGTAATAATATACTTTTTATCATTTAGTATTTTTGGCGTGTAATACGGGATACTATTTAATAAGAGCGCCTTAGCTTTTTCGGGTTCTCCCTGCTTTAGATAATTAAAAGCTAGTAAATAATAAAATTCCGGATAATTTACTCTATCCGATTTAATAGCTTGCTGGAAATTTTGAGAAGCGGCGTCATAATCTTTATTTAAAAACATTAGTTCGCCCCGTAAAAAATTATTATAAGCAAAGTTTTGATCTATTTTTAATAATTTTAAAGAAATTTTATTAGCTTCGCTGAAATTATCTATCGGTCCATTTGAAATTAAATATTGTAAATAATTTCTAATATATTCGGGATTATTAAATTTTATGCTTTTTTTAAAATAAAATTCCGTTATTAAAGTCCCGTCGGAATTATTAAATTCAGTGGCATTTAAGAAATTAAAGTTTTCGTATATTAATATAGAGCTTTTAAAAATTATAATAATTGTCATCGCTAAAACTATTAACTTAATCGGAAACTTTATTTCTTTAGTTTCCTCGTTTTTATTATTCTCTTTGTTTAGGAAGTGATTTATGCTTAGCCCCAAGATGAAGTAGAAAATATAAGCGTTGGCATAAAAATGCCAGTCAAAATCTAATAGGTTGTGCAATATTGAAGCGCTAATTCCGATTAGTAAAAAGTTATTTAGAAGTGATCGGCTACTTTTAAAATAACTGCGGTATATAAGATAGAGAAAAATTAAAAAGATAATTGCCGCCATTAAGCCATTCTCCGATAGTATTTCTAATAGCCAATTATGGGCATATTTACCTGAGCTTAGGATATCTTTCTGAAATTTTGGATAAATAATATAAAAGGTATCGGGGCCGGAACCAAAAACAGGATATGATTTAAAAATATTTATGGCTCCTCGCCAGTAATTTAATCTAATGCTTGAAGAGTAATCAAGCGTTTGTTTTTTTTCGTTATAACGTTCAAAAGAATTAATATTATTTTTAAAGCCTAGAGCTAAAATAAATATAAATAAAGTTGCCAAGAGAGATAAGATGATGTTTTTCGCGTTTTTCTTTAGAATATTTTTTATGGAATAATATACTTCCAGTCTTTTATTTTTTTTAATCAAACCAAAATAAATTAAGGATATTAATAGAAAACTCACTCCTAGACTCAAAAAGGCGCCGCGAGAGCCTGTAAAAATAAGGGTTAATATTGAAGTAAAGAACGATATTAGGCCGAGTTTAGATTTTTTTAACAAGAATAAATATAAAGAAATTGGTATTGTAAATAGTAAATAACCAGCCAGAGGGTTCGGCCAGTAAAAAGTTGAAGTTATTCGGGGAAAATCTTGCGTTAGAAAATAATAGAAACCAATTCCGGAAATAATTAGGCTTGACCATATAAAAAATTCAAAAACTTTAGTTAATTTTTCCTCGCTGAATTTATATCTTGACGCGATTAAAAAAATAATAAAGAGGCTTAGATAATTGGCGGAGTATACTAAGCTATTATAAGGAGATATTGAGAGAAAAGACGAGATAAAAGTTAAAACTATGTAAGACAGTAAACTTAAATAAATATATTTATTATTTTTAGAGATCTTATTGCTCTTTAGTGCAAGCAAGGCCGAAGCGGCGACAAGCCAAGAAACTATTTCTTGTATATAAAAATTTCTTCCACCGCTAAAAAAGGCCGGTAGACACAAAAGAAAGGTCACGGTAAATATAGGGATAATATCGGTTAATTTATATGTTGTATTTGTGATCTTACTCATAATCTAATAATTATACTATTTTTAACCATAAAGACCAAAATAGCTTGTATTTATAACTATTAAATAAATAAAAAATAAGGCACTCGCCTTATTTTATTTTAATGATTAGATGGAATGGAGCAAAAACTATGAGCTTGGTAATAATTTTGCAGCAATTATTAGAAATAATTTCTACTTACTTGTCATCTTTGTCCCTAAATATTCCGGCAATATTTTATCTAATAGGCCTAGATATTCTTTATCCATAAAGGCATAGCGCAGTTTATCCCCCTTTTCTGTTTCAACTCTAATTATATATTTGTTTATAATTAAATTTTTTATATCCTTATATAAAATCTCATTTCTGATTAAAGGCAACAATTGAGGGATAGAATTATTTTTCAGCATCTCCTCACCGTTTTTCTGGATATTCGATCTATTAAATAAAAAATTTTCTTGCGCATAGTCTACGCCGTTAATTACTTTATCTCCTCCGGAAACCGGGACTTGGATAAACAGTAAACGATAATTGGTAATCAATAAGGTATTTTCCGGTGCAAAGTTCTTGCCCGTGCCTAAAACTGAATAACTTCCAACTTTTTTTGTAAAAATATCTTTGAAACTGGCTACTGACTTTGAAATACCAAAAATAGAACCTAATATTTTCTCATCTTGATACTGGGCCGTGTAGTCAGCAGGGCCAGCGATAATCGGATTATTATTTGTGTCTGCTGCTTGATTGTTATTAAAATCTACCTTTTTTAATCTTCTATAACTTAAGATGTCTAGCATGAGGAAGAAAGATATGATTAAAATAGGGCCTATCAGAAAGATCAACGGGTCCGTAGAATAAGATAAATAGGAAATAATAAAATCAGAAAAAAGCAGAAACAACGTCATTAAAATTATTATCATTATAGCAATAACCAGCAAATCTCTTACTATATTCATCTTTAACCCTATCAAGACATAGTCTTTGTTAATTTTAGCAAAGTCATTGCTTGGTGCAATTTTCCTTATCAAATTATATCTAGTTAAGCTCATTATGAATGTGAATAATCTAGAAACTACAGACGCTAATAAAAAACACAAAATAAAGAGCTGGATATTAAAAGGGATATTTAGCTTTAATATATTGCTGTTAATTATAAAAAATATAAAACAAGTGCCTATAAAAGTTTCTACCGTTGC
>CAIVBF010000054.1 GCA_903904095.1 uncultured bacterium
ATCAGAGTCTAGACGCCCATGTGAAAAATGCAGAAAAAATAGCAAAAGCAATATAAAAGACCAGAAAAGGCCGTTAAAAATTTTAGTTGATTTTTGCATAAATTACCGATAATACTTTAAAGAATAACAAATAATCCAACATTTTAACAGTTTTATTAATTATTGTTTTATTGTGTTTATGATTTAAAGGCGTCATAATATAGATATAAAATTAAAATTATGTTTTCAATAAAACCTAAACAAAGGAAAAAAATCGGCCTTGTCCTTGGCAGTGGTGGCTTCCGCGGCTTTGCCCATATCGGTGTTATTCAGGTTCTGCAAGAAAATAATATCCCGATTGATTTTATTAGCGGCGCCTCTATCGGTTCTTTAGTCGGGGCTTATTTTTCTCTATATTCTGACCTACATAAATTAGAAGAAGAAATTGTGATGAATAAAAAAGAAAAATTACCAACCCTTTTTGACCTCGGTTTTCGGGGCGGGCTTGTCAGCGGCCGAAAGTTTGAAGCTTTTTTTGAACGAATGTTGAAACGAAAAACCTTTAATGACTGCCGTATTCCTCTAAATATAGTAGCGACCGATTTAATGACTGGCCAAAAAATTATTTTAGATCAGGGTAATTTAGCCTCAGCTGTTAGGGCGAGCTCATCCGTTCCCTTGGTTTTTGAGCCGGTTAGACATAAAGGACATCTCTTGGTTGACGGCGGGTTAAGCGACCCAGTGCCGGTTGATGCTGTAAAAAAGATGGGGGCGGAAATTATTATTGCTGTTAATTTATATCACCCGAATGAATTTATTGAAAAACGCTTTAATATGCCGATCGTTGCCTTAAGGGCAACTAGAATTGCTTTACATAATTTAGCCAAAGCTTCTATTATAGGTGCGGATGTTGTTTTAAATCCGGACACTTCCCGTTTTATGAAAACTAATAGTTATAAAAAATATTTTGATCCGCCGGTTGCTAAAGCTTTAATTGAAATAGGCCGTTTAGAAGCGAAAAAGCTCCTGCCGCAAATTAAAAAAGTATTAGAGCAAAAATAAAATAAGAAAATAAAAAATCCTCTTTAGATAAAAGAGGATTTTTTAAATTTACTGTTTTATTTAACAGTGATTTTCTTATCCGGGAAACTAAATAAAATAGTGGCGATGATCGCCATAATCGCGCCGAAGATAAAGGGAGCGCCCGGGTTTATATATTTCCATAAAATACCGGCGATAATTGAAGCGAATAGAGTACATAACCCGATTACCATCTGGTAGGCGCCATATGCTGTTCCTGATTTCTCCGGCGTGGTTGTTTTAGCAATATAGGCGCGGCTAATACCATCAGTTAGAGCCATGTATATTCCGTATAGAGGAAATAAGATCCAAATCCAGAAGCTGCTAGGGGCTAGGCCGAAACCTAAATAAACTAAAGCGAAGAGCCAGAAACCAGATAGTAAAATTTTTTTTGATCCGATTTTATCGCTTAAAATTCCGATCGGATAAGACAAGAAG
The DNA here is from genome assembly GCA_903904095.1 of uncultured bacterium. Lineage (GTDB taxonomy): Bacteria > Patescibacteriota > Patescibacteriia > Patescibacteriales > UBA12465 > UBA12465. The sequence goes on from CAIVBF010000054.1 coordinate 1,498, forward strand.
GAATAACTTAAATTGTATAAGACATAAGTAGCGACAGTCAGAGTTACACCAAGACCTAAATTCTGCGCTCTTAAAATTAAAAAAGC
>CAIVBF010000055.1 GCA_903904095.1 uncultured bacterium
AAAACAAAAATTAAAAGTTTAAGTCCGACTAAAGACAATGTTGCGGCGGTAAGTGTGCCGACAATAAATAATGATTCAGTTTTAATTGCCGAGAATAATAAAGATGTTGATGGTGTTCAATTATTTGACGCAACGGCGAAAGTGAATGAAAAGGCCGCCACTTTAACTTTAGCTGTTAAAGCTACTACGACTCCGGAAGAAATAAAAAAAGATTCCTCTTCAACTGAAAATATTTTAGACGAAGCGCAAAAATTATTTGAGAAGAAGGATTACGGTCAGGCTTCGGACAAATTAAAAGAAGTTAAAGAAATAATGAAATAAGTTCTTTCGGGCTCAGTCTAAGACTAAGCCCACCACATAAATTAGCTAAGCGCTAGTTTGTTAGTTTATCTCCATTATCGGCCACTCCTTTCCGGAAGATTCTCTCATCCGATTATGGAAGAACCGGGCGAGATAAATTAACAAATTCGCGTTTAAAGTCCTCGGACTATAAAGCGGATTGGCGGACCTATTCAAGGTTGACGCTTTACTATCTAGTAAAGTGGGTTTGTCCCTTATAAATTTATTTATTTCAATTTATTGCAAAACAAAAAACTTAATTCAAGCTTTATCGTAGATCGGTTAAGCTTTTCTCCAGCCGACGGGCAACCCACGTTCGGCTCACAGAAATTTTAATTAAAAGTAGGTCAGCCAGACGTCTTAAGCCAAAAGACGGTTTGAGGAGCGGGATTCCGACTGATTTACAGCTAAGCGAGATAAAAGTTTCTTGGCAAAGCATAGAATTGAACAATTCATTATTTATTTAGTGTTTAAACTACTATTGTTTAGACCTTAATAAATAATCTAAAAAATTATTATGAACAAATTACGCAAATCCTTAGTTGTCGGCGTAATGGTATTAACAGTTCTAGCTACTTCTGGTGTTTTCAACATCAGCGCAGTTAAGGCTTCTGCATCTGCAGGTGACTTAATTAAGATGAGTGGTAATGCTGCTGTTTACTATTTAGGCGCAGACGGCAAGAGATATGTTTTCCCAAATTCCACAACTTACAACTCTTGGTATGCTGATTTCAGCGGAGTTGTTACAATTCCTGCAACAGAATTACAGAGCTACCTTTTAGGTGGTAACGTAGTTATGAGACCAGGTACAAAGATGGTAAAAATTACAACTGACCCTTCAGTTTATGCTGTTGAGCCAAATGGCGTTCTAAGAAAGATTCAAAGCGAAGCGCAAGCTGCTGCTTTATACGGATCAAACTGGAACAAGAAGATTGTTGACGTTGCTGATTCTTATTTCACAAACTATACAATCGGAACAGCTTTAGCTAACGGAGAAATCCCAGCTGGTACTTTAGTAAAGAATGCCGGCTCTGCCGCTGTTTATTACTATGATGGTACTAACTATCGTTCAGTAGCTAATGAAACTGCACTAAGTGCTAATAGATTTGATATGGCTAACATTTTAACCCTATCTAACCCTATTATCGCCACTGGTTCAGCTATCACAGGCGCTGAAACTTCTTTAGTTAAGACTTCACAAGGGGCTACAACAGGAAATACTCCAGTTGTAACTGGTTCTGGTGTTATGGTTTCTTTAAATTCCACAACTCCAGCTGCTAGTGATATCCCAGCCGGTACTTCAAACACAATGTTAAAGTTTAATGTTACTGCTGCTAATGACGGCAATGCTGTTATTTCTGGCGTAAAATTAACTGCGATTGGTTTAGGTACTCCTTCAGAAATTCAATTAATTTCTGTTTACAAGGACAATGCTAAATTAAACAGCACTGCTAGAAACATTGATTCTAACAAAGAAGCTCAAATTAACTTCACTAACGCTGTAACTATCAACGCTGGTGCAACTGTTACTTTTGAAGTACGTGCTACTATTTTAGCTGGTACTACAGGTAAGCATGGTTTAAGTATTGCTAAAGCCTCTGACGTAATGGCTGGAAACACTGTTTCCGGTTCTTTCCCAGTTGCTGGTAATATTTTCTCCGGTGTTAACGTTACTGTTGGCACTTTAACTGTTACCAATGATGGTTCTGCATTATCTGATGTTAAATTAGGTGATAAAGGAGCTACTATTGCTAAATTTAAATTAGCTAACAATGCTAATATTGAAAATATTGTTGTAAAGGCAATTACTCTTAAGAAAGATTCTGCAAGTACTGCTTCTGACTCTGCTGTTGAAAATTTAAGTTTAAATTTTGATGGTACAGTTGTTGCTACTGCTGCTTCAATCTCAAGTCGTTATGTTACTTTTGTATTAGCTAACCCTATTACAATCAGTAAGAATACTTCTAATAAGAGATTAACAGTTACTGCCGACGTTGTTGACGGTGCTGATAAGAATATTGGTCTTTATGTTGAAGCTGCTTCTGACGTTGTAGCTACTGGTGACTATTATGGTTACCAAGCTATTGTTTCAGCTCCAGCTAGTGCATTACTTGCTTCTATCAAGGCTGGTACTATCAGCGTAGAAAAGGTTAATGCTACTAATGATAAATTAAGAGTTGATGTAGACAATCAAGAAGCTGGTACTTTCAAGATTACTGCTAATAGCGGTAAGAATGCTGAGCTTTCTACATTAAAATTAACTATCACTTCAACTAACGACTCTGCCATTGGTTCATCTACTGCTTTTTCAAAGATTGAAAATGTAGAGGTATACAATAAGACTAATAATACAGTTTATGATCTATCTTATGTATCCGGGACTAATCCTAAAGTTTATAGCAATACAAGCATGGGCTTAATGTTGACAAGCGGTGTTACTAATGAATTAGTAGTACGCTTTGATACTTTAGCAACTGCTTCTAACGAAGATTACACTGTAAAACTTAACAATGCAGGTACTGACTTAATCATCAAGGAAACAGGAAATGATACAGCTATTACTGATATCACTCCTAATACAGTTGAGCTTAAGAAGGTTACTGTAGAATCTGCAGGTGCTACTTTCTCTTCAAATGCTTTATCAGCTGTTTATACAGCAGTTATTGGTACAGCTGATGTTAAAGTCATAGACTTCAGCATCAAAGCTGCTCAAAATTCTAAGGCTTTCATGAGAGACTTAACAGTTGCTAAAGTAGCTGGTGGTACTTTAACAGTTGATACTCACTCAGTATCTGACGTTAAATTATGGAATGGAACAACTTTAGTAAAGACTATGTCTTCTTCACAAATTAGTGGGAATGCAGTAACCTTTACTGACTTAAATGAAGAAATCCCAGCCAATACAACAGTTAACTACACAATTTCAGTTTCTTTCGTAAAGAATACTGATAATAATGGTCTAAATGTTAAATTTGCTTTAACAGGCGCTACAATGGAAGATGTTGACGGTAAAACTGTTGACGTTTCATCTACTGTAGGCAATGTAATTTCTGCAAGAACAGTTACTTTACAAGGCACTGGTGCATTATATGTATCTATGGATAACAATGATGTTACAACCAATAAAGATACTTATGCTGTTGCTGGTACTCAAACAGGTTATGTTGCTTCTCTTAAGATGAGAGCTGACAACGAAGCTATTAAAGTTACTAAGTTAACTATTACGGGTTCTTCAAACCTTAACGGTAAAGTTACTGAATTAGGTTTATATGATGGTTCAACTTTAGTTGGTTCAACTAACGTTATTGCTACTAGTTCAACTATTGATATCAATGGTAGTAACTTAATTGTTCCAATGACTGCTAAGAATTACTATATTAAAGCTACTTTAGCTCCTTATGGTAAGGATCAAACTGGTTCATTAGATGCTGCTACAACTTTTGCTGTTAGCGCTATTGAAGCTCAAGGAAATGATTCCGGCGACTCTCTAGCTGCTGCTGATTCACTTGCTTCAGGTAAGATTAGTTATGATCTTACTAACGACGGTACAGCTGATAATGCTAGCGGAACTGGTGTTTCTAAGACATTGGGTATCTTAGCTTCTAAGATTTCTGCTGTTTCTTTAGTTTCTACTAATGGATCAGGTACTGCATTAGCTACTAAGATCTATAGTGGTCAAGCAGCTAATACAGCTATCATCCAGGTAACTACAGGTGCTTCTGCTAACAATGAAACTAACGGTGATGCGATTAAGACTTACTTAAATTCCATGATCGTTAAGATTGCTACAAGCACTACGGTTACTGCTATGACTGCCACTCTTGAAAGAGTTGGTGGAACAGCTACTGCTACTAGTTCAACAAGTATTACTGCCCACAGAGCTACATTTAGTAACTTGACTGGAACTGACTACGAAATTGCTCCTAGTACAACTGCTTACTTCTTAGTAAAGGTTACTCCAACCTTCAATACTACTGTAGCTGGCGATTCTTCATTAAATGTAAGTCTAGATGCATTAGACACTGACAACTTTACATTTAGAGATGCTCGCTCTGCGACTCCTAAATCTGTTTTAAGATTAGGTGTTACAACAGTTGACGGAACAACTATTAGTAACTAATAGTTAAGAAAACAAAGTTTTGGCGATTTCCTTTAATTAATCGCAACCACAAAAGAGCTCCCTTCGGGGAGCTCTTTTTGGTATGGGAGAATAATTAATTAAATAGCCAATCTTTCTTTTATTAAATAACTGAATTATGTTATAATATTCTTATAAAATTAAAATAAAAATATGAACAAATTCAAACCTTATTATCTGCTTCTTTTAGCGTTGGTCTTTTTTGCGCCACTAAAGATGCAAGCCGCGACGAGTTTTAGCGGCACAATTTCCAGTCCTAATTGGACGGAAAGCAATGGCCCTTATATCGTTAGCGGTGTTATGGAAGTAACTAAGGGCGCCGTTTTAACTATCGGTCCTGGGACAGAGGTTCGTTTTAATCCAGGCGCTAAGATTTTAGTAAACGGGGAACTTGATGTTCAGGGAACTACTGAAAATCCGGTTATTATGACCTCAGCAACCTCAACGCCAAAAAGTGGCGACTGGGGCGGAATTGAATTTACCGATAAGGCGGTTAGTGCAACTATTGATTCTAACGGAAATTACGTAAAGGGCAGTATTATTAAAAACGCGATTATTAAATTCAGTCAGGGGATTAAGATTACTGATTCAAGCCCTTATATCGCCAATAATCAAATAACTATTAATGAGACTGGTATTACAGTTTTAGGAACTAAGGCGACTAGCGGTGGGATAGTTTTAGATGGTAGCGGCGCAACTTCCGGCAAGGCGATTATTCCGGTGTATATAGTAAACAATACAATCAGCGACAACAAGACGGGCGTTATAATTGAAAGAAATAATAGCCAGGATTATATTGTGACTCCGGCTGGTTATTCTTATATCGGCTCTAAATTTATAACTACTTACCTGGGCGGAAATATGATTAGCAGTAATAATCTGGGCGTCAAAATTAATAAAGGCGATAATAATGTTTTATTTAATAATAGTATTAAATATAATTTTGGTTCCGGCGTTGAAATCGGCGCAGCTAGCCGCTCCAATGTTTTAGAGGAAAATACTATTAACAATAATAATATCGGCGTTGATTTAAATTCCGAGAATGCTTTTTTAATTCAAAACAATATTAAGTTTAATTTTCAGACTGGTTTAAAAATTAGTAAAAAACCGGGCATAATCATGCTTAACAATATTTATAATAATCAGGGCTATAATCTTGATAATAGAGTTTATAACCTAATCGCTGATAATAATTACTGGGGCGCGAGCGATAAAGACACGGTTGAAAGCGGTTTTTGGCTTAAAGGCGACGCTTTGATCTCAACCTCAACTTTAGTTTCTATAATCCCAGTCAAAGCGGAACCTTATTCTGTTTCTGAAAATAGTACGGCGATAGTTATGGACCCTTATATGACTAGTGATTTAACGAGCACAACCACTATCTATACTAAATTAGCTCTTTCCGGCTTAAAGCCTCTAAATACGGCTGTTTATATTAATAACATTAAAGTTGTTGAAGCGGATAATTTTGTTCAATGGAATTATAATTATGATTTAAGCTTAGGCGATAATCGTATTTCTATTTTTTATCGCGATAAGGATAATAATAAGAGTAATCCTAAAATTATTAATATCAATAAGCTTGATAGTATTGCTAACCCAATCTTAAATCCATATTCCGCTAAGACTACTAACGCCACTATCGTCTTGAGCGGAACGAAGCAATCTGGTGCAAGCGTAATAATTAATGACAAGGAAATTGTTCCAGTTAGCCCGGAAATTACTTGGACCTATACCTATCCTCTCGCGAAGGGCTTAAATAACTTAACTATTCTTTCTAAGGGTGCAAACGAAGATCAATATAGCGGAGAAATTTATGCGACAATTGAAAGAACTGAGATTCAAGTTAGCGACATTATCACGAGCGAGAAGTCTTTGACGAAATCAGTTGACGCTAAGTTAGCCCTTAAAATGGCCGGACGCTTACTTTTGCAGACTGAAAATTTAGGTAATATCTGGTATGTTTCTCCTAAAGATAATAAGCGTTATTTTATCAGTCAGGAAACAGCTCTAGCGACTTTTAGAAGTTTAGCTATGGGGGTTAGTGAGGCAAATATAAAATTATTAACAACGAAAGAAAGCGGCTTAAAATTAAGTCTTCTTAAATCGGTGACCGCTTTAAGAAATAGACTAAAAGGTTATTTGCTTTTAAGAACAGAGACCGGCGGTCAAATTAGCTATGTTGATGTATCTGGTTATAGATATGATATAACTAATGATAATTTAATGGATATCTTTAGAAAATTGAGCCTAGGAATATCAAACGCTAACTTACGTAAAATTAATGTCGGAGAAGCGACTAAATAAAAAATATGCCAGCAAAAACTTATTTGCGAATCTTACAATTCGGTCTTATCGGTTCTTTATTTACGATTTTTCTTGTTTTTGGTGATTTGCTTTTCCCGTATATAACTTCTAAGCAGTTATCATTTAACATAATAATTGAAATATTATTCGCGATCTGGCTTGTGTTCATAATGCGTTATCCGGAGTATCGGCCGAAAAAGAATCTCATTACCTATGGATTATTAGCTTTCTTTGTCGCCTTATTCGCTTCTTTGCCGTTTAGCGTGAATTTCAATTTAAGTTTTTGGAGTAATGCCGAAAGAATGCTGGGGATTTTTCATATTCTCCATTTTTTAGTTTTCTATTTTATTCTAATTACTGTTTTCCGTTCCTGGAAGGAATGGCAAGCTCTGTTAATGTTTTCAGTCGCCATTGCCACAATAATCAGTTTAATTGGTTTGTTTGGCGCCAATCCTTATAGTTTAATCGGCAATACAGCTTATGTTAGCGGATATTTAATCTTTAACTTATATTTTACGGTTATTTTATTTTTCCGTAATAAAACTGGTTTGCGCTATCTTTATTTATTGCCATTTTTAATAATGCTTCTGGAGTTTAAAAACATGCATACCTCAGGGGCGATTATTGGCTTTTCCCTTAGTATTTTATTAGTTTTTTTGTTAATTGGTTTATCTCACGTTCAGAAAAATGTTAGAAAATATTCTCTAATTATATGTGTTGCCGCTATTTTAATAGTCGCTGGGGTATTCTCTCAATATAAGGCCGCTTGGTTTCAGAACAGTTTCTTAAGAAATTTGACGACTCAGAAAGCAACTTTTCAAACTCGTCTTATTTCTTGGCGCGGGGCGGCTGATGATTTTAAATATCATCCTATTTTTGGAACCGGCTTTGGAAACTATGCGATTATCTTTGATAAACATTTTGATCCAAGTTTTTTTAATTATGCTAGATCAGAAACTTACTTTGATAGAGCGCATAATAATTTAATTGATATTACTTCAACGGCCGGTGCTTTCGGATTATTAACTTATTTAAGTATTTTTTTCGGTGCTTTTTATTATTTAATAATTGAATTTAAAAAGAACGGTAAAAGGGTTGGTCCAGATCAAAATGGCCAGAAAAATTTAGAAATAGTCATTATTATCGCTTTAATTTTTGCCTATTTTATTCAGAATTTAGCTATTTTTGACTCGTTCACGACGTATATCGGTTTGATGATTATTTTAGGCTTTATATACTATTTAATAATTGAGAGGCGAGAAGAAGAGGGGCGCAATGAAACAAAGGGGGAACCGCTTTTTGTTATCAAAAAAAGCGGGAAGGAAATACTCTGGCTAGTGCTGTTAATTTTTATCGCCTACCTTTTTGCTTACCGTTACAATATACGGCCTTGGCATACTTTTCAAGGAGTTATTAAAGGTTATAACCAGGTTTCTAGCGGCGATATAGAAAATGGGATTGAAACTTATAAAGATAGTTTTACTGGTTTTGCTCTTGATCAGGACGGACGAAAAACTCTAGTTAATTTGATTGCCGCTAATCCGAGTATTCTAGATTCTCTATCTCCAGCGAAAGCTCAGGAAACTTTAGATTATGTTATTTCTTTAGCTAAACTTAATGCTGTTGATAATCAGTATGATAGCTTGACTCAAATGCAACTAGCTCAAACTTATGACGTTGCGGCTCGTTTTAATTATAAAGACCCAGCTTTATTTAACTATTATTCAGGGGAAGCTCTAAAAACAATTGAGTATTCAATTGAGGCTAGCCCGAGACGCGTTCCTGTCTATTTGATTAAGGCGCAGATTCAGTTAGAAAGAAGTGAGAATGAAGATGCGGTTAATACGGTTAAATATGCCGAGACTCTAAATCCGACTTACGCCGATCCTTATTGCCGCTTAGCGCAATTCTATATATTTTTAAAGAACGAACAAGATTTAGGCGGGGAGCTTAATAAATGCGTTGACCTGGGCGGGGTTAGCGATATTGTTTCCGATAAGATTTTGAGTTTAGCTCTAAATTATTATGCGGCACGTGCTGATTATCCGCGAGCTTTAGTTATCGCGGAACGTTTAGCCGAAATGTATAATAAAGATCCGCAAGTTTTGTTTAATTTAGCTAAGTTATATTTAATCTCCGGGCAAAGAGAGAAAGCGCAGGCAACGGTTGATAGCGCCGTGGCGATTGACCCGAAGTTGGCTTTTGACGGGCAGACCCTAATGAATATAAAAGTTCCGGTACTAAAAAAATAACCTTCTTTTTTAGAAAAAAAGTTTTAAAGCAAAATATTTAAAAATCAGAGCGAGAGCTCTGATTTTTTTTGTCTCAGTAAGCCCTTATTTTATGGGCCTTTTTTGATTTTTAAGGAAAATTTACTTTAAAAGTATTTTAATAGAGCATCAGGGGCTATCTGCTATATTAAGAAGGCAAATATTTATTTATTTTTTTATAAAATTATGAACAAATTAAAAAAAATTTGGCAAAAGTTAAAAAGAGTTTATTTTAGGAAAAAAAGATTAGTTATTATTTCTGGGCTGATCTTTATTTTGGTATTTAGCTTCGTGATTTATTACGGGATAGCTTTAGCGACAATTAGCGAGGCCGAAGTCAGTTTGGCGGCTTTGAGGGAGTCTATTAAAAAAGAAAAAATATGCCACGAAATTTGTTTATCAAAACGTAAAGAAATGGAAAATATTATTATTGCAGCGATTAAAAAATCGGAAGGAAATTTATTAAAAAGATTAGAAAATTATTTTAATAATCCGGAAGAAAGTTTTGAGTTTAAGAAAGAAATTATTAATTTATGGCGTCTTAATAATAATTTAGAGGCTGTGCCGCAATATTTTTATGATTATTTAGATAAAAACGATGGCGATGTAAAATTGCAAACCTTAATAATCAGTTCCTTTTTGTCCTCTAACGGCGACAGACACTGGCTTGATTATTACTTTAGCCTTTTAGCTTCAAAACGAGATGTTTCTTTGAAAAAAGCATCTCTAATT
>CAIVBF010000056.1 GCA_903904095.1 uncultured bacterium
GGCAATTTAATGAAAGAAAAAGGCAGGCGATTATAGCTCAAGAGGAAGAAAAAATAGCAAAAATTCAAGAAGAGGAAAAGACTTTTCAAGACATGCAGCCCAACTCGGTTAATAAAGTAACGAGTGAATTATTAAAAGCGGCTTGGGAGAATTTAATTGATAGTTTTGGATTTACTTTAATTTGGATTGATATTCATATTTTTGCCGGGCTTGTTTTAGGAAATAAAATGTTTTGTAAGCTGGGGATGGAATGGGTTCCGGATATGCTTAAGCAGACTCGCTTTAAGGAAGCCGAAAAAATGGGTAAAAAGGCGGGCGCGATTGAAGGAATAGGCGTTGCTTGTCTAAATCTTGGTTGTTTAATGGTTATTATTGCTAATATCATGATTATCGGAGTGATATTAAGCGTAGTAACAAATCCGATTTCGGCCATCGCCCATATCTTTGGCTATATTTGGAATAAAACTATTATCTTGTTTAAAAGTTAAATAGCTCGCCGTGAGAAAATAAATTTTTTAATTATTCTTAAAATGAAATTAAAAGCAAATAAAAAAATAATCGGGTTATCGCTAAGCTTAGTTATTGCTTCGGTTTTTTTATTAGTTAGTCCGGCTAGAGCGGATTGGGGCCTAGATCTTTTATCGGGAATTTGCAACGCGATAGTTTCGGCTTTGGGCTGGATTCTTATAAAAATAATGGGGCTTTTAGTTTATTTTGCTCAATATAATTCCTTTATTCAGTCTTCGGTTGTTTCTAACGGCTGGGTTATTGTCCGTGATGTTTGCAATATGTTTTTTGTTCTTATTTTACTTATCATTGCTTTTGCGACAATTTTACGGATTGAAGAATATAATTATAAAAAATGGTTGCCCAAATTAATTTTAATGGCAATTTTAATTAATTTTTCAAAAATGATTTGCGGTCTTTTAATTGATGCGGCGCAAATTATCATGCTTACTTTCGTTAATTCCTTTAAGGATGTGGCTGGCGCTAATTTAACTAATGCTTTAGGAATTCAAAATTGGCAGAAGATTAAAGATGATTCTGGCTCAATATCAGATTACGAAGTGGCGGCGGCCCTAGTTTTAGCGGTAATCTACGTAATTATTTCCATTATTGTTATTACGGCTATGCTGGCAATGATTGCCATGCGTATTGTCATGCTTTGGATTTATATTGTTTTATCGCCAGCCGCTTATTTAATGTCGGCTTTTCCGGCTGGAAAAAAATACGCCGGTCAGTGGTGGAGTCAATTTACGCAGAACCTTATTGTTGGTCCGGTTTTAGCTTTTTTTATTTGGTTATCTTTTACTTCTTTAGCGAGTTTTGATAATAGAACTTTTGTGTCCTCTGCTAGCCAAGCCGATGTAGCTAGCGGGGCAAATTCTACCGCGACAAGTTCGGCAGAATCAACCCCATTTGGCACCTCTGATGTTATGGTCAAGTTCATTGTTGCTATTGGCTTACTTTTAGGCGGGATGAAAATAACGCAAGAAATTGGCGGCGTAGCTGGAAGTGCGGCCGGTAAAGTATTTAGCAAGGGCAACGCTCTAGCTCTAAAAGGCGGGAAGGCTCTGGCCGGCGGTGTTGGTGCAGTTACGGGTTATAATTATGCTTCCGGAGTTGTTAAGAGCTATGTTTCTCAGAGAAAGGCCAAGAGAGAAGAAAGTTATCGGGTTGGCGCTGAGAGATTAGCGGGCGGAATAGGTAGTGTTAAAAAAGCGGCTGTTGCTCCTATTAATCAAAGTGCCGCTTGGATTAAAAATAAAACTTATGGTCAGTCCGGCGTGGAGGCTGAGAAATTAGCCAAGGAAGCTAAGGCCGCTAGAACTCAGGCTGATATAAATAATACCAGTTATCGTCGCAAAGAGAATCTGAAAGATGAGAAAACTGGCGAATGGGAATACGATAAAGCAACTAAGAAATGGAAGAATAAGACCGGTCTTTCAATGAGCGATGAAAAAATGGGTGATAGTGTTAAAACTAAGACGCAAGAATTAGACATATCAGCTACTGAAATGGAAAACAAATCAAAAGAAGCTAGAACAAGACAGAATAAGATTGATAAGATTGCTAAATACGGCATGATTGGCGCTGGGGTTGCCACTGCCGCTTTAACTGGCGGGATTGGTGGCGTTGCTTTAGGAGCAGGTGTTGGGCTTGGTATTCCAAAATTAGGCGATAAAATAAAACATGCTGGCGAGAAAGATTTAAATATCGCTTCTAATTGGCGGTTAAGACAAGTTACCGAGGCGAAAGATAAGATGAAAACCGATAGTAATGCCGATGTTTTAGCGACGATGGACAATTCTTCTAAGAGTGCCTTTGTCAGAGCGGCGGCCGCCATGGAAGCGATTGATAGAGATCTACTTTCTTCTAATGATGCGAGAAATAAAAAAGAAGAAATTAGAGATTCATTAGGAGGGGCAAATTCTAAGGGAGAATGGAAGGATAAAAAACTCGGCAGTTATGTTACAAACTCTTTAGAAAAACATTATCCATCGGCAGTTGGTGTATTTGATGATTTGAATCATCCTGATTTAATGAGTTCGGATCCAAAGAAGAAAGCGGCAGCAGAAGAGAAAAAGATGATGGCCGAAAAGACGATTAAAGATCGCTATGAACAAGGTGTTTATTCTTTAGATCTAGATACAGGAACCTTAGAGAAGAGTATTAATTTTTTATCAAATACTTTAAGAAACGGAGAATTTGTTCGTCAGTTTAAGGCCTTAAAAAGCCAGACTAAGAAAGACTCAATTGTTAGAGCTTTGCAAACCGACGATTCTCAGGGAGCAAAGGAAAAGTTGGCGCTTGTTAAAGATTTGAAGTTCGCCTTTGGCGCTGATCAGGCCGGCAAAGAAGAGGCTCTGGGTAAATATTCTCTTGAAGATTTAACAGAGGTCTTTAGAAAGGGAACCGCCGATCAGCAGAGTGCTATTGTAGAGGCGGTCAGTAAAAAGAGCACTAAAAGTGAACGACTTGAATTATTTACTAATGCCAAGAGAGAGTTAGTCGGAACCTCCCCGGCCATGACCGACATGAGAACAAAGTTAGGCGTTGAATAGATGCTAAAATACCCCTTAGTTATTAGTAAAAAATGATATATATGGCTAAAGAAGTGAAACAATTTTCTGATAAATATAATTTATTGCCGGAAGAAGCGCAGTATTATTTTAGTAATGAATTCTGCGGCGGGATAATTTTAGATTTAGCTAAAGATTATAATATTGATTCCAGTCATATTTATGGCTTAGTTTTTGACACCGTTAATCATGACTTTGATTTTAATTATGTTAAAAATGAATTACTGGCCCTTAATTTAAAAGATTTAAAAACCGATGTTTTCTTTAGAGATTTTATCGGTAAGATTTTTTTACCGATAAATCAATATATTAAAAATATAAATATTAAAGAAGAATTAAGTAAAAATGGCGGTGACCCTAAATCATATCAGGAAAATGTTGATAAGTTTTTTTCTTTAATTGAAGATGAGAATTTCAATGATTTTGACAGTTTAATTGATCTTCATGAAAAAATAGTTAATCCCGGGGAAGAAAAGGCCTATATAATAGATCTTTTTAGCGCCCATTTATTAGAAGTTTTAGCTTCCGATAGCTCGGATGCTATTATGAGTTTGAATGGCGGCTTAATTTATCTTTTGAATACGGAAACCGATGATAGTTTTAAGAAAGATCTGGAAAATGCTCTATATTCAAACCAAGAAAAAATTTCTGAGAACCGGATAAATTTTGAGGATAGGGAAGTTGAGGGAACTATTTCTAATTATCTCCGAGATTTTATTAAGAAAAATGGCAGTGAATTTTTCAGCGGCGTGGTTTTAGCGCAGTATTTAAGTAATTCGGCTAATACTAAGAAATTGAATGCGCAACAGAAGCATTTAATCAGCCAGCTCTTAAAATTGTACCGCAATTTGTCTTTCTTCCCGGATAGTATGGGTAATTTACCGACTGTCCGCTGGCAGATTATACCCTACGATGAA
>CAIVBF010000057.1 GCA_903904095.1 uncultured bacterium
AACATCAAAACAGTTTTAATAACCGGTTGTGGGGGGATGTTAGGTTCGGCTGTTTATCAAACATTCAATAATAATTTTAAACGAGTGGTCGCCACCGACATTGATTTGAATGAAAGCTGGTTACAATATCTTGATGTGCGCGATATTGGTATGTGTGCTAAATTTTTTGAGGAGGTTAAGCCAGATTTAGTAATTCATCTAGCCGCCCTAACTGATTTGGAGTATTGTGAAAAAAATATTGACGATTGCTGGAGAACAAATGCCTTGGGGGCTGAAAATACAGCCATATTGGCTAAAAAATACGATACCATTATGATTTATATCGGAACAGCCGGTATCTTTGATGGTGAAAAAGAAGAATTTACAGATTTTGATAAACCAAATCCACTTAGTTACTACGCTAAGGCTAAGTATGCTGGCGAAGTTTTTGTGCAGCAATTTTTAGATAAGTATTATATTTTTCGGGCCGGCTGGATGATGGGTGGCGGTCCCAAAAAGGACAAAAAGTTTATTAAAAAAATATATAATCAAATTAAAAATGGGAAAGAAGAGTTGTTTGTTGTAGATGATAAATTGGGAACACCCACGTATACTGTAAATTTTGCAGAAGCTATTCTGAAAGTTATCCAAACTGGTTATTACGGCCTTTACAACCAAGTTTGTGGCGGCAGTTGTAGCCGTTTAGATGTGGCCAAAGAATTTGTTGAATTATTAGGGCTTACAGATAAAATTAAAATTACTAAAGTCTCTTCGGACTATTTTAGCCAAGAATATTTTGCGCCAAGACCATATTCAGAAAAATTAGTTAATTTAAAATTAATTAGTAGAAGTATTAATTACATGAAAGATTGGCGAGAATGTTTACGCGATTATAGCCAAGAATTTATTGATGATTACAAAAAAGATAATTAATTCATAAAGAAATGCAACCAAGAGTCACGGTTCTGATGCCAGTTTATAATGGCGAGAAATATTTAAAAGAGTCTATGGATAGTATCCTAGGCCAAACTTTTAAAGATTTTGAATTTTTAATTATCAATGACGGCTCAACCGACAACAGCCAAAGAATTATTGAGAGTTACACCGATCCAAGAATTCGTTTAATTAATCAAGACAATCAAGGGCTATCAACTACTCTTAATAACGGCATTGACTTGTCGTTAGGAGAATTTATCGCCAGAATGGATCAGGATGATATAAGCATAAAAAGCCGTCTATATGAGCAAGTAAAGTTTATGGACTCCAACCTAGAAGTTGGTGTTTGCGGAAGCTATGCAGTCATTATTAATGAAGTAGGTCTAACTATTGGGAGTATTACACATTATTTAAAACACGAAGAAATAAAAGCTCAATTGTTATTTGGCTCCCCTCTTGCGCACCCCACGGTTATTTTTAGAAGAAGTATTCTGCAAATTAATAATTTGAAATATTTAGATATAAAGAGTGAAGACTATGATTTGTGGGTTAGATGTTCTGAGTTCACCCAATTAGCTAATGTTAATAAATTTCTATTTAAATATCGTTTTGGGAATGGAGATAGCCAAAAATTACACAAAAAAGAATATAATATTAGCGCACTTCACATTATTAAACAAAACTTACTTCGTTTGGGGGATTTTTCAGAGACTGAAATTTATACACATGAAAGCATGTACGAATCTAGCTATGTGCCAGATAAGTATTTTCTAAAAAAATCTTTTTATTTATTAAATAAAATTAGATTATTAAATAAAAATGCTAGAATTTACGATAACTCTGCCCTAAATTTTATAATATTTGAGAAATGGATCTATTCCTCTAAGAGGATGGGCCAGAAAAAAATTCTATTTTCTTCAACTTTTTGGTTGTATTTTTTCTGTATATAAAATTCTAAGAATAGGAAATCCATGGTAATTAATTTTGTTTATCTATATATTCTTTTATTAAGAACTCAATTA
>CAIVBF010000058.1 GCA_903904095.1 uncultured bacterium
ATTAGAAACCATGGCGGTCTTATTTTTGTTGATTTAAGAGATCGTTACGGGCTAACCCAAGTAAAATTTGATCCGAATAATAATCCGGAAGCGGCCTCAATTGCCGAGAAATTACATAACGAATGGGTTATTAAAATTAATGGTCAGGTTAATGCTCGTCCGGCGGAAATGATCAATCAGAAAATGGTGACTGGCGAGATTGAAGTTGAAGCAACTGAAATAGAAATTTTAGGCGAAACAAAACTTCTGCCTTTTGAAATTAATGAGGAAAAAGTTGGTGAAGCGAATGAAGCCTTGCGCTTAAAATATCGTTTCTTGGATTTACGCCGCCCGAAGATGCAGAAGATGTTAGCGGTTAAAGATCAATTTATTACTTATTGCCGTAATTATTTTCACGAGCGAGGATTTATTGAAGTTCAAACTCCAATTTTAGCTAACTCATCTCCAGAAGGCGCTCGTGATTTTTTAGTTCCGTCTCGTTTATATCCCGGTAAATTTTATGCGCTTCCTCAGGCGCCGCAACAATTCAAACAATTATTAATGGTTGGCGGTGTTGATAAATATTTTCAAATCGCTCCTTGTTTTAGAGACGAAGACCCGCGGATGGATAGAGCATACGGCGAATTCTATCAGCTTGATGTGGAAATGAGTTTTGTTGAACAAGAAGATGTTTTTTTAATGATGGAACCTTTAATGATTGAGCTGACAAAAGAATTTAGTTCAAAAACAATTTGTAATCTTTTGAGCGATGGTCGTTTTAGAAAATTATCCTGGCGCGAAGCGATGGATAAATACGGTGTTGATAAGCCGGATTTACGTTTTGAAATGCCTATTAAAAATATTAGTTTATTAGCGGCTGATTGTGGTTTTTCAGTTTTTGAAGAAGCGCTAAAAAATAATGGCGTTGTTCATGCTTTAAAAGTTGAGGGCGGGGCAAAATTTAGCCGCAAAGAAATTGATGAGTTTACGGATCTAGCTAAAAAGAAAGGTGCTAAAGGTTTAGCTTATTTATCAATTAAAGAAGGGGCAATTAGCTCGCCTTTTGCAAAATTTTTAAGTTCGGAAAAAATGCAGGAATTTATTAAAGAAACAGAAGCGAAAGATGGTGATATTGTTTTCTTTGCAGCGGATGTCTGGAAAACGGTTTGTCCTGTTCTGGGTGCAGTTAGAAATGAAGCAGCCTTGAAATTAAATCTTAAAGATAATAGCAAGGCGGCTTGGGCCTGGATTGTTGATTTTCCGATGTATAGTTATTCTGATATTGAAGAAGGTAGAATTGATTTTGAGCATAATCCTTTCTCAATGCCCCAGGGCGGCTTAGAAGCTTTAAAAGAAAAAGATCCTTTAGATATCCTGGCTTATCAGTATGATTTAATTTTAAATGGCTTTGAAGTTTCTAGCGGCGCAATCCGAAATCATAATCCGGAAATCATGTATGAAGCTTTTAAAATCGCCGGTTATCCGAAAGAAGAAGTTGAGAAAAGATTTGGCGGAATGATTAATGCTTTCGCCTATGGCGCTCCTCCTCATGGCGGAAACGCTCCCGGTCTTGATCGGATTATAATGGTTTTAAATGACTGGGATTCAATTCGCGATATTTATGCCTTTCCGAAAGATGGTAGCGGCCGCGATTTAATGATGGATAGTCCTAATGAGGTGTTTCCAGGCCAATTAGAGGAACTATCTATATCAGTAAAATTACCGAAGAAAAAATAATTTAAAATATAAGCATATGTCTAAAATACTAGTTAAGCAATTGTACCGAGAAACAGCTCAATACTTAAATAAAGAAGTAATGGTTTCCGGCTGGGTCAGAACGGCTCGCTCTTCAAAGGAATTTGGTTTTATTGAATTAAATGATGGTTCGTTTTTTAAGAGCGTTCAAATTGTTTATGATACGAAATTAAATAATTTTTCGGAAGTTGAAAAACTTAGCGTCGGTTCGTCTTTAGAAGTTACGGGGACTTTAGTAGAGTCACCGGCCGCCGGTCAAGAGTTTGAGCTCAAAGCTGATAGTATTAATATTTTAAGTTTAGCGCCGGCTGACTATCCGCTACAAAAAAAGAAACATAGCTTTGAATTTTTAAGAACGATTGCTCATCTACGCGGCCGCAGCAATACTTTCTCGGCGGTTTTTCGTTTGCGTTCAGCTTTAAGTTATGCAATCCACAAATTTTTTCAGGAAGAAGGTTTTAGTTATATTCATACCCCGATAATTTCTACTAGCGACGCGGAAGGCGCCGGAGAAATGTTCCAGGTCACTACTTTGGATTTAAATAATGTAAAGAAAAATGATAAGGGAGAAATTGATTATAGTGAAGATTTTTTTGGAAAAAAAGCAGGCCTAACTGTTAGTGGACAATTAAATGCCGAAGCCTTAGTCATGGGCTTAAATAAGGTTTATACTTTTGGTCCGACCTTTCGCGCAGAAAATTCAAATACAACTCGCCATGCTTGTGAATTTTGGATGATGGAACCGGAAATAGCTTTTGCGGATTTAAAAGATGATATGGATTTAGCGGAGAAGATGCTTAAGTATCTAATTGCTTATGTCTTAAAAGAACTTCCAGAAGAAATGGAATTCTTTAATAAATTTATTGACGAGGGAATTAGCGATCGTCTAAATAATATTCTTAATTCTCAGTTTGGCCGAATAACTTATACGGAAGCGATTGATATTCTTAAAAAATCCGGTAAGAAATTTGATTTCCCGGTTGAATGGGGGATTGATTTACAGACTGAACACGAAAGATATTTAGCGGAAGAGGTTGTTAAAGGCCCGGTTTTCCTAACCGATTATCCGAAAGATATTAAAGCTTTCTACATGCGTTTGAATGAAGATAATAAAACAGTCGCGGCTATGGATTTATTAGTTCCCGGTATCGGCGAAATTATCGGCGGCAGCCAGAGAGAAGAACGTTTAGATTATCTTGAGAAGAGAATGGATGAAATGGGACTTAAGAAAGAGGATTATGAATGGTATCTAGACTTAAGAAAATACGGCTCAGTAAAACACGCCGGCTTCGGTTTAGGATTTGAAAGATTAATTATGTATTTATCGGGCATGGCTAATATCCGCGATACTATTCCTTTCCCACGTACGCCGAAAAATGCGGACTTCTAATTTAAAATATTTATGTTGCCAGAATTTAAAGAGACAACTAAATTTCTTCTAACTCTATCGGAAAAAGCCGGGAAGATTTTATTAGAATATTATTCTCCGGCCGGCGTTTCATTTTCGGAAAAAGAAAATTTTTCACGCGTTACCGAAGCGGACTTAAAAGTTAATCGGATGGTTATTGAAGAAGTTGAAAAAAAATATCCGGATTTTAAAGTTCACGGCGAAGAAGAGTCAAATGACAATGAAGATTCAAAAAAACTTTTTGTTGTTGATCCGCTTGATGGAACTTTAATGTTTACGATCGGCTCACCTTTATTTTGCTTTTCGGCAGCGGTCGTTTTAGACGGTAAAAGTGTGGCTGGTGTAATTTACAATCCACTGGCCAAAAGAACTTTATTGGCCGAAGAAGGAAAGGGAACTTGGTTGATTGAAGAAAATAAAAAAATGTCGGTCAGTAAAAAAGCTGATTTTGATTATGCAATGATTAATTGTGGTTTTAGAGAAACGGAGTTAGCTACTTTATTACAGAGCTTAGGAGCGAGGACACCGGCGGTTTATGCGGCCTGTGAATATGCTTCATTAGTCGCAACTGGCGGATTTGATGGCGCACTTTATTTAAGCCATCATGCTTACGATATTGCGGCCGCTAAAATAATCATTGAAGAAGCGGGCGGAAAGGTAACCGATATTTATGGCGAAGATCAGCGTTATGATAAACCTTTGCGAGGGGCTCTAATGTCTAACGGAATTTTACACGATGAACTTATCAAGTTAATTGAAAAAGGAGGAACACGAGAAAGATTAAGTACATTAGATTTTAATCGTGAGCTTTAATTATGAGCAATCTGCCAGTTAGTTTTATTATGTTATTTATTTTAATCATCCCGGTAGTTATAATTTTCGCTTTAGTTTTAGCGAACCGGGAAGAAAACAACAATATGAATAAACACAACGCGAAGTATGCATTTTATTATCTTTTGTCGTTTGTGGCTTTAGTTTTTATGGCCCTTTCTGTTGGGATGGTTTTCTTTGAAATTATTAACAAGCTAGTTTATGACGCGATTGACGGCAGTTCTTTTTCAAGCGGAACATTGCAGTTTGCGATCTCGGCTTTGATTATTGCAACGCCAATTTATTATATAATTTCCAATTTAATTTCTAAGGGCTTGCGCAAGCAGGAGTTAGAAAAAGATTCTGGAATTCGCCGCTGGCTTACTTATTTTATTATTTTAGTTTCTTCTTTAATAATCTTAGGAGTTTTAATCAGTACAATTACTAGTTTTTTAAGCGGAGAACTTTCAACTAGATTTATTCTTAAATCATTAGTCGTTATTATTATTTCCGCCGCTACTTTCTCATTTTACTTCTACGACATTAAGCGTGAAGATTTAGTAAAGAAAGATAGAATCGTTAAGATTTTCTTTTTCGCTTCGCTAGCTTTTGTTTTAGCCGCTTTTATCTCGGCTTGGTTTTATGTTGAATCTCCAAAGGTTGCCAGAGCGCGCCGTTTAGACCAGGTTATTATGAGTAATATTGATAGTTTAGAAAATACAATTAATTCCTATTACGATAAAAATAAAAGTTTACCGGATTCTTTAGATACTTTAAAAAATAGCGCCGATTACTTTGTAAACGAAAAAGCGCTTGTTGATCCGGAAACCGGCAAAACAATTATTTACCATAAAAAGAGCGCGACTGAATTTGAATTCTGCGCAACTTTTAGGATGAGTAATCGCGAGCAAGATCCTAATCAAGGCCCATATTATAGCGTTCCGGTCGGTCGTTTGCATTTAGCTGGTTATCAATGTGTTCAAGGTAATTTATATGTTCTTAATAACGATATTAAGAATTCCACCGTTGATATTAATAAGCAAGCTCAAGCAGTTCCTGCTCAAGCGGCTCCCGTTACAAAATAATTTATGATTGAGTTCACAACGGAAAAATTTTCTGGTCCTCTTGGTTTGCTTTTACAGCTGATTGAAGGAGAGAAACTAGATATAACTGAAATCAATTTAGCTAAGATTGCCGATCAGTATGTCGCGCATCTTCGTTCTTTAGAAGATACAGATGCCGATGAGATGGCGGATTTTTTAGTTATTGCCGCTAAGTTATTATTGATAAAATCAAAGGCGCTTTTACCATATTTATATACCGAGGAAGATGAACAAGAAATTGATGATTTAGAAAAGCAGTTAAAGATGTATAAGGAATTTATTGCGGCTAGTCAGAAAGTAAAGGATATAATTGCCGCCGAAAATTTTTTATTCTTGCCGCCCTTATTAAAGAACCGCCGCAGCCAGTTTAATCTTCCGGTTTTCAGCGCGCCAAAAAAAGTCAGTCCCGATCTTCTATACTCAACTATTTTAAATATTCTGGAAAATCTAAAAAAAGTAGCGCCGGAGAAATTAGAGGAGAGAACTTTAGAACCAAAAATAAATATTGAAGAAAAAATATCTTTAATCAGAAAATTATTACTTAATAAAATAAAGGTAAACTTTTCCAAGATTTTAAGATCGGTTGAGACTAAAACGGAAGTTATTGTCAGTTTCTTAGCGGTTCTGGAATTAGCAAAACAGCACGAATTAGTTTTTGATCAAGAAGAATTATTTAGTGAGATTCATATTAGTAATAATTTAGAAAAATAATTAGGAATATGAAAGAGCTAAAATTTAAAGCAAAACCCGGACAAGTTGATTATACTAATATCCACTGGGCGCCGGTCATAAATTGCGTCTTAAGATATAAAGACAAAATATTAACAGTCCAAAGGAGTAAAAATTTAAATTTTTATCCCGGCTACTGGACGGGCATTTCCGGATTTCTTGATGATAATAAAGGTTTAAATGAAAAAGTAATTGAAGAGTTAAAAGAAGAACTCGGTTTAGCTAAGAACAAGATTAAGAAAATAAAGCTCGGAGAGATATTTGATCAAGAAGAAAAAAAATATAAAAAAACTTGGATAGTTCATCCGATATTAGTAGAAGTTACAACGGACAAGATTAAAATTGACTGGGAAGCTAGAAACTATAAATGGGTTTCGCTATCGGAAATTAAAAAACTAAAATTGATGCCGGGCTTTGATGATGTTTTAAAAAAGTTGTCTTTGTGGATATAGTAAATAAATTTAAAAATAATTTAAGAAATATATATGTTAGTAAAATCACAGTTAGAATCAATCTTGTTTGTCGCTATCAAGCCTTTGACGCCTAAGGATTTATCAAATTTAATTGGCGTGAAAATTGACGAAGTAAAAGCGGCGCTTGAAGAATTAGTAAACGATTATAAAAACTCCGGACGCGGCTTAGCTTTAATTTCTAATAATGGTCAATATCAATTAACGACTTCTTCGGAAAATTCTTCCTTAGTTAAAGATTTTTTAAAGGATGAAATTAACGGGGAATTATCACAGCCGAGTTTAGAGGCCTTAACTATTATCGCTTATCGCGGTCCGATCTCTAAATTAGAATTAGAAAAAATTCGCGGCGTTAATTGCAGTTTAATTATCCGTAATTTATTATTGCGCGGCCTGATTGAAGAGAAATTTAATAAAACTAAGAATGAGAATTATTATACGGTTACTAATGACTTTATTAGATTTTTAGGCTTAAATAGTTTAAGCGATTTACCGGAATATGAAAAGTTAAATAAGCTTGATGCTTTAAATCAAGGCTTAACGGAAACAGAAAAAGAAATTGAGGCAGTTATAGAAAGTAAGGAAAACCTTTTTACTAAAATAGAAGATGAAGCTTCGGAGAGTTTAGTGACTCCCGAGATAGAATCGGAAATTGAAATTATTGATTTAGAAAATAAGTAATAACCAGATGATAGGATCTTTTATTGTTAATTTAATATTGTCCTGGTTTTTTGCATCGGCGAGCCATGCTCCGATTATAAATTCCGACTGGCAACTGATTTCGCTTAAACCGAATTCTAAGGAGATTGTTTTAAACGCGGATAAGGGAGCGGTTCTATCGGTATCTGATCGTTCTTTATTATTTAAAAAAAATTCGGATAAGGCTCAGCCGATTGCCAGCATTACAAAATTAATGACCGCCTTAGTTTTTCTTGATCATAACCCGGGCTGGGATGAAGTTTATACAATCCAGCCGAGCGATAATATTTTAGGCGGACATTTAAATTTATTTTTAGGCGAGCAGGTTAAAATTAAAGATATATTTTATACGAGCCTTATCGCTTCGGATAACGGCGCCACAATCGCCCTAGTTCATGCGACGGGATTAAGCGAAGAACAATTTGTCGCGGAGATGAACGAGAAAGCACGCCGCTTGTCATTATTTAAAACAAAATTTGCCGATCCTATTGGTCTAAGCGACGAGAATGTTTCAACTGCTTCGGAAGTGGCCTGGCTAGCGGATGAAGCCTTCAGTAAAAAAGAAATTAGCGAAACGACAACAAAAAGCAGTTATGAATTTACTAGTGTTGACGGGAAAGATAAAAAAATTGAATCAACCGATTATTTGTTATTTGATAGCGCGCCTGGGCCTTGGCAAGTTTTAGGCGGCAAGACTGGATTCACGGATAAGGCGGGTTATTGTTTCGTCGGAAGATTTCGGGATAATCAGAATAGAGAATTAATTTCCGTTGTTCTCGGTAGTAACGGGAAGAATGACCGTTTTAAAGAAAGTAAGTCGTTAGTAAACTGGGTCTGGGAAAATTATTCTTGGACTAAATAAATATTTAAGAAATTATATTACTATCTAACTTTTTTATGCCCCTGATAAATAATCTATACTTTAAGTTTCGTAATTTTCTCTCGCATAACTTTCCGAAATTGTATTGTTTCTGCGATGCTAGAAAATCAATTGTTAAATTTTTTATTTCTGGCTGTTTAGGCGGAGGGACCGACTTAGTTCTTTTATTTATCTTCCACAGTTTATTTAAATTCGGCGTTGTTGTTTCTAGTAGTTTAGCCTTTATCTTGTCTTTCGCGACGATATTTACTCTGCAGAAGATGTGGACTTTCCGCAACCAGCATCATGATAAAACATTTAATCAGTTAATCATGTATTTCATTAACGTCCTTATCTGCTTATCGGCCAATGGTTTTATGATGCATTACTTAGTTAATGGAATTGATATCTGGTATATGCTTTCACAGGTGATTGTTAACTGTTTACTGGGCATCTTTAATTTTATTGTTTATAAGTATATTATTTTTAGAAAAGTAAATTATGAAACTGATTGTCAGGAGAAACCAATTAGCTGAAAATCCGGAGATGTGGCTAAGAAGCGCCGGGTATGTTATGATAAATGATCGCCTAAGCGGCCAGCTTAGTTATGCTCGTCGTTTTTCCCGAGATTTTTATCCCCGTTTCCATCTTTATTTTACCGTTGAAAAAGATAGTAAAGGCCAGGAATTTATAATTTTTAACCTGCATCTTGATCAGAAACAGCCGGGCTACGAAGGCCAAAACCGCCATAACGCCGAATACGACGGGGAATTAGTTGAGGCGGAGTTAAAACGTTTAAAAACTTTAGTATTACCAGATTTTTTTAATTAAACACATGTCACAAGCCGAAGACATAAAAATAAAGCTTGATATCGTTGAAGTAATTCGGGAATATATTCCGGTTAAAGCGGTAGGCGCAAACTTTCAAGCGATTTGCCCGTTTCATAACGAGAAGTCGCCGTCTTTTGTTATTTCGCCGGATAAGCAAATTTGGCATTGTTTCGGTTGTGGCCGAGGCGGCGATGTTTTTTCATTCGTGATGGAAAAAGAGGGGCTAGGTTTTATGGAAGCGATGCGTTTATTAGCACCGAAAGCAGGCGTAACTTTAAAGAATGAAAATCCGGAAGAATATTCAAAACGAAATCGTATTTTAGATATCTTAGAATTAGCCGGAAAATATTACGCCTATAATTTAAAAAATTCGGCTAATAAAAACGCGCTTAATTATTTAGATAAAAGAGCCTTAAAAGAAGAGACGATTAATGAATGGCAATTAGGGTATAGTCCGGACGCTTGGGACTCATTATATAAATTTTTAAAGGCCCGACCGCTATCGGGGCAGAAATTTACTGACGAAGAAATGTTCTTAGCGGGCGTAATAATAAAGAAGGACCAGTCTCGGAGTCAGGGCGGTTATTATGATCGTTTTCGCGATCGGATAATGTTTCCGATTTGGGACGTTAATAATAATTTAATCGCCTTTACCGCTCGCGTTAATCCGGAAAAGGAAGCGACCGAAAAGATGGGCAAATATATTAATAGTCCGCAATCGGCCGTTTATGATAAGAGCCGGGTTTTATTTGCTCTAAATAAGGCAAAAACGGCCATTAGAAAGGCTGATTTAGCGATTGTCGTTGAAGGACAGATGGATGCTATTTCCTGTCATCAGGCGGGCTTTACGAACGTTGTTGCCTCTTCAGGAACGGCTTTAACGAGAGAGCAAGTAACTCTTCTAAAACGCTTTACGACTAATATTGCCTTGTCGTTTGATATGGACGATGCCGGACAGATGGCGGCCGACCGGGGGATTAAAGAAGTTTTAGCACAAGAGATGAATTTAAAAATTATTGTTTTGCCTTATGGCAAGGATCCGGACGAATGCTTAAAGAATAATCCGGCTGATTTTAAAAAAGCAATTGAGGAAGCGAAGCCGATGCTTGAATACTATTTTAATAAGATTAGTGACGGACTTGATTTAAACGAACTTGATAATAAGCAGGCGGTTACGAAAAAAATGCTGGCAATGATTTCTTTAGTCTCAAATAATGTTGAACGAGATTTCTGGTTAAAGAAAGTAAGCGCCGACTTAGAAATCACCGAAAATGTTTTAAGGGAAAATTTAGAAAAAATTTTGCAGGATAATTTGAGTAAAAATACGGGCGTTACTACTGATGGAACAGCTATTAAGAAAAACGAAAAAAGTTCCGGAGCTAAGGGATTGAATTTAAGCCGCGAAGAAAAGCTTTCCGAATTACTACTATCATTACTCATAAAATTTCCGGATTTTTTAAGTTATGCGATAAGTAATCTTGAGCCGGATTTATTAGCCGGCGAAGAGAATATTGGGTTTTACAAAAGCCTGATTATCTATTATAATAAAGTAGCTCTTTTAGAATATTCCGCCTTCCATTCATATCTAGCCGAAATGGGCAATAAC